>NZ_JBUDGD010000070.1:0-23226 GCF_055484735.1 Pseudomonas sp. 15C
TGAAGGTGGCTCGATCGTTTACACCGCCACGCTGACCAACGCTGCTGGTTCGCCAGTGACCGTGACCTTGTCCAACGGTGCCGTCATCACCATCAAGGCAGGCGAAACCACCGGTACCACAACCGTTCCGGCACCGACCGACGACGTCTACAAAGACGCCGGTTCCGTGCAGGCGACCATCACCAGCGCTACCGGTGGCAACTTCGAAAACCTGGTGCCGAGCACGGCTCCAGCTGTCACTAGCGTGACCGACACCATCGACACGACGACAGTAAAACTGACCGCGACCGCCACTGCGGCTGAAGGCGGCAACGTCGTCTACACCGCAACTGTCGGTGCTCCGGTTACCGGCTCACCAGTTGTGGTAACTCTCGCCAATGGTCAAACCATCACCATCGGCATCGGCCAAACCATCGGCACCGCGACTGCCACCGCACCGAACGATGCGTTGAC
Organism: Pseudomonas sp. 15C; assembly: GCF_055484735.1. Classification (NCBI taxonomy): domain Bacteria; kingdom Pseudomonadati; phylum Pseudomonadota; class Gammaproteobacteria; order Pseudomonadales; family Pseudomonadaceae; genus Pseudomonas; species Pseudomonas sp. 15C. The sequence goes on from NZ_JBUDGD010000070.1 coordinate 454, forward strand.
CGGTCACGCACCGATCACCAACTCGATCACCAATGCGACTGGCGGCAACTTCGAAAACCTCGTAGCCGACAAGACGCCGGTCAGCACCAACGTGACCGACACCGTCGACACCACTAACCTGTCGCTGAGCGCAACCGGTTCTGTGGCCGAAGGTGGTCAGATTACCTACACCGCAACCCTGACCAACCCTGCCGGTTCGCCTGTGACAGTAATCCTGTCCAACGGCGCCGTGATCACCATCAAGGCTGGCGAAACCACCGGCACCGCGACCGTTGCTGCGCCGTCCGACGACGTCTACAAAGACGCTGGCAGCGTGCAGGCAACCATCACCGGCACCAGCGGCGGCGGTTTCGAAAATCTCGTTACCAGCACCGCTCCGGCGGTCACCAGCGTTGCCGACACCGTCGACACCACCACCGTCAGCATCAGCGGCAGCACCTCGGTGACCGAAGGTCAGACCGCCACTTACACGGTCAGCCTGAACCACCCGGCGCAAACCGAAGTGACCCTGAAAATCGTCTACAGTGGCACCGCCGCCGACGGTTCGGATTTCACCGGCGTCTACACCGTGAAGATTCCGGCGGGCGCGAGCAGCGCGCAGTTCAACGTCGCCACCCTCGATGACAAGATCACCGAAGGCACCGAAAATTTCGTGGTCAAGATCGATTCGGCCACTGGCGGCAACTTCGAGAACCTTGCGGTCAGCGCCACCAATGGCAGCGTCAGCACCTCGATCATCGACAACGATGCGCCGCCGGTGCTCGACCTGGATGCCAACAACTCCAGCGGCGCCACCGGTGCCGATTACAAAGTGACGTTCACCGAGAACACTCCGGGCGCGGGCGTGTCGATTGCCGACACCGATATCAAGATCACCGACCCGGACAGCACCCTGCTGACCGGCGCCACCGTGGTCCTGACCAACCGTCAGGACGGCGATGCGCTGAACCTGGGCAACAGCGTCAACGGCATCACCATCAATGCCAACAGCACCAACGGCACGGTGACCTTGACCCTGTCGGGTAACGCGACGCTGGCCGACTACATGCAGGTCATCAAGAACATCAGTTTCACCAATGGCAGCGAAAACCCGAGTAGCGTGCCGCGGATCATCACCGTGACCGTGACCGATGGCAGCAACTACTCCAACACCGCGACCACCACGGTCAACGTGGTGGCGGTCAACGACGCACCGGTGGCGGCGCCGAGCAATGTCACCGGCAGCGAAGACACGCCGCTGGTACTTGGCTGGTCGACCTTCGGTGTCAGCGACGTCGACAGCCCGGCCAGCAGCCTCGGGATCAAGATCACCCAGCTGCCGGGCGAAGGCAAACTGCAGTATCTGGACGGCTCGACCTGGAAGGACGTGGCCAATAACCAGACCTTCACCAAGGCCGACATCGACGCGGGCAAGCTGCGCTTCCTGCCGGATGCCAACGAGTCGGGTGTCAATGGCTACGGCGGCACCGGCCTGGGCAACAACCAGGCGGATTACGCGCAGATCAAGTTCCAGCCAACCGACGGTCAACTGCTGGGCAACACCGGCACGGTGAAAATCGACATCACGCCAGTGGCAGACGCGCCGACTGTGAACGTGGCCGACAATAGCGTGAAGTCCACCGGACTGATCAAGGAAGTCTGGACCGGTCTGTCCGGCCTGGGTACCAGCGGCAATGGCGCGGACTCGACCACGTTGAAAAACGTCATCGATGGCGCCGGCACGCCGAATTCCAGCGGCAATGTGACCAACGTACAGTCCGACGGCAGCGTGACCGCCGGCACAGCGTCGAAGACCTCGGGCCTGATGTACCTGGAAGCCGGCAAGACCTACACCTTCAGCGGTGTCGCCGATGACAGCTTGCTGATCACCATCGGCGGCAAGAATGTGGCGTCGGGCACCTGGGGTGCGGGCGGGGCGATCAACGGATCGTTCACCCCGACCACCAGCGGCTATTACACACTCGACATCTACCACCACAACCAGAGCGGCCCGGGCAGCTACGACGTCAACCTGTCGGTCAATGGCAGCACGCCGATCGACCTGAGCAATGCTGGCGTGCCGATCTACACCGGCGTGCAGGATCTGATCAACTCGGGCGTCACCGTCTCCGATCTGCACGGCACCAACGGCGAAGGCTATTACGACGGCTACAAGCTCAACACTGGCGCCGAAGGCACCACGGTGAAACTGTCGGCGATCAGCACCGCGCTGACCGATACTGACGGCTCGGAAACCCTGAGCGTGAAAATCAGCGGTGCACCGGTCGGTTCGGTACTCAGCGATGGCGCCGGGCATACCTTCACCGTCACCGCGAGCAACGGCGAAGCCAACGTCACCGGCTGGAATCTCGGCAGCCTGACCGTGACCCCGCCGACCTACTACAACGGCCAGTTCAACCTGACCGTGACCTCGACCTCCACCGAAATGGTCGGCGGTTCGGCGAGCAGCACCGCGACCATTCCGGTCACTGTGGTGCCAGCGGTCTACAACGCGGTCGTGGCAACTTCGGGCGACGACACCGTCACCGGTACCGATGGCAACGACATCATCGTCGCCGACATCGGTGGTCTGACCGTGGTGCCGGGCACCAACTACAACATTGCCTTCATGGTCGACAGTTCCGGCAGCATGAGCGCATCGTCGCTCAACGCGGCCAAGGACTCGCTGACCTCGGTGTTCAACACCCTCAAGCAAAGCCTGGGCGGCAGCAACTCAGGCACGGTGAACATCTTCTTGGTGGACTTCGATACTCAGGTCAACAAATCGGTGTCGGTCAACCTCAACGACCCGAACGCGCTGAACCTGCTCAAAGCGGTGCTGGACTCGATGGGCTCCGGCGGCGGCACCAACTACGAGGACGTGTTCAAGACCACGGCCAACTGGTTCCAGAGTGCTGACGCGGTGGCCAACACCGGGGCGAAGAACCTTACGTACTTCATCACCGACGGCCAGCCGACCTACTACCAGAGCGGCGAACAGACCAACCCGACGCTGTACGGCAGCGTCAGGCTCGACAGCGTGGTCAATACCAGCAACTACAAGCCGGGCGACAGCTTCAGCACGTACATCGACAACACCCACTACCTGAGCATCAACAGCGCTGGCACTGTGGTTTTGCAGACGTACAAAAACGGCAACTGGAACTGGAGCAACCTGGGCACTATCCACGCTCAGGGTGACGGCACCTACGAGCTGTCGAGTCTGAATGGCAGCGGCAACAGCACCGACTGGTACACCACCGACAATTCCACCAGCAGCTTCGCGTTGCTCAATGGCCTGTCGAACGTCGAAGCCATCGGTCTCAACAGCGGCGTCAGCCTTAACGATCTGAAGCCCTACGATTCGGATAAAACCCCGCAGACCAACATCGATCCGAAGGATCTGGCCAACTCGATCATCGGCCACACCGAAGCGACGATGCCGGGCAACGACACCGTCAACGGCGGCGACGGCAACGACATCCTGTTCGGCGATCTGGTGAGCTTCAACGGCATTGCCGGTGAGGGTTATCAGGCAATGCAGGCGTTCGTCGCCAAGGAAACCGGCGTCGATGTCAGCAAAGTCAGCACCAGCAACGTGCACCAGTACATCACCGAGCACTATCAGGCGTTCGATGTGTCCGGTGCGCATGACGGCAACGACACCCTGCTGGGCGGCGCGGGCAATGACATCCTGTTCGGCTCGGGCGGCAACGACCTGCTCGATGGCGGCAAAGGCAATGACATCCTGCTCGGCGGCAGCGGCAACGACACGCTGATCGGTGGCAAGGGCAACGACATCCTCATCGGTGGTTCCGGTGCCGATACCTTTGTCTGGAAGGCAGGCGACACCGGTAGTGACGTGATCAAGGACTTCAAGGCCGCCGACGGTGACCGGATCGACCTGCGCGACCTGCTGCAGGGCGAGACCGGCAGCACCATCGACAACTTCCTGAAGATCACCACGGTCGACGGCACGTCCTCGCTGCAAGTCAGCTCGGGGGGCAAGTTCAACTCCGGCGATGCCGCGGCGGCAACACCGGACGTGACGATCAAACTGGAAGGCAACAACTGGTCGAGCGCCAGCCTGCACAACCTGATTGCCGGCAGCGACCCGACCATCAAGGTCGACCACAACAACAGCTGATGCATAAACAAAACGGCCGCCCTCAGGGGCGGCCGTTGCGTTGTGTCAGTCACCCCGGTGACGATTTTGTCGTCGCACCGCATACTTGCGCACAGTTGGCTATGCTGCTGACAGCACGACGCTGGTTCTTTTCCGAGGGATGCTCAATGTTTTACGTGCAACGCGATGCGCAAGGCCAGTTGATTCGCGTGGAAGCTGCGGCGTACGCCGAAGCCACGGAAACGCTGCCGGCCGACAACCATGAAATCCAGGCGTGGTACGCCAACGAAGCCGTGGAGAACAGCCTTAAACAGCTCAAGCAGAGCGACTTCGAGATGATTCGGGTACTCGACGACCTGATTCAGGTGCTGACCCAAAAAGGCGTGATCCGCGTCACCGACCTGCCCCCCGCGGCCCAGGCCAAACTGATGGACCGCAACCAGGCGCGTGAGGCGCTGGGCGGGTTGAGCCAGTTGATCGATGAGGATGAGGGCGGGTTGATCTGATCCACCCGGAATCAAGAGCCTACCCTCATCGGAACACCGCCCGCCCAGCCCTCTCCCGAAGGGAGAGGGAGCCGACCGAGGTGTCTGGCGCTATACGTCGACCTGAGAGATCGGGCCGATTATGGATTCAGCGGAGTTCTTGCAGGTCGGCGTATTACATCAATATCCCACGGTCAGTCCCCTCTCCCTCTGGGAGAGGGCTAGGGTGAGGGTTGCTTTTGCGATGACTCACCGCCAAGGCTTCGGCTCACCCAGCAACTGCCCCTGCACGCCATACAAGCCCATCTCGCGAATCACTGACAGCTCGCCTTCAGTCTCGACCCGCTCGGCAATCAGCGGCAGATCGATGCTGTGCGCCGCGCGCTGGATCGCTTCGATGAACAGGCGTTTGTCGCTCTCCTGATCAATCGCCCGAATGTAGCTGCCATCGATCTTCAAGTACGCCAGGCCCAGCCGCGCCAGGTTGCCGATCATGCTGAAGCGACCGCCAAAGCGCTGCAGGCTCAAGGAGAAGCCCAATTCGCGCAGGCGTCGGGTCAGTTGCTCCAGCAGCGCTTGTTCGGGCAACTGCTCTTCGCCGATTTCCAGGGTCAGGCGCGAACCGAGGTGGGAGTGTGCGCGCAGAATCTCGAAGACCTTGTTCAGCGCCTGCGGATCAGCAAGGGTGGCCGAAGACAGGTTCAGTGCCAGCGAATCTTCGTGCTCTTTCATTTGCTCCAGCACGCGCTCGAGCATCAGGCGGTCGAGCCGCGCCGTCCAGCCGAAGCGCTCCAGCCACGGTAGAAAGCGCCCGGCCGGGATGGTCTGGCCCTGCTCATCGAGCAAGCGAGAAAGCACCTTGTAATGCAGCACCAGTTGCGTGTCCTGCGCCGCCACCACCGGTTGGAAATACAACTCGAAACGCTGCTGATCCAAAGCCTGATCGAGCAAGCGATGCCAGGCGTGGTGATCATCGCCTACATCCGCTGTCAGGCTTTGATCGATGCACGCCCAGTTCTGCTCGCCCTGCCCTTCGGCCTGCGCCAGCGCTTGATCGCCCAAGGTCAGGACCTGCTGCGGCGAATCCCCGTAAGCGAACGGCGCCAGACCGATCGAAGCCACTGCGGCGACGTCGGTAGCGCCCGTCGCGTGCAGACTGCTCAGTGCGCTGTCGAGGTTTTGCGCCAGTTGCAGCGCCTCTTCGCGGACCAGCCCCGGCGCCAGCACGGCAAACTCACCGCCACGAATCCGCGTAATCAGGTTCTGGGTTTCCGGGTATTTGGCGCATTCGCGCGACAGTTGCTCGCCCACCGCTTTCAACAATTCATCGGTGCGCTGGCCGCCGAGGCGCTGGTTGAGGCCGGCCAGATCCTTGACCCGCAACAGCAGCAGATAACCGGAACTGGCCTGCTCCGGATTGCTCACCCGGTCATTGAGCTGCATCTCGAAATAACGCCGGTTGGCCAGCCCGGTAAGATTGTCCTGATAGGACTCGGCGCGCAGTTTTTCACTGCGTTCGGCCTGCTCCTGAAACAGCGCCTTGAGCTTCTCGACCATCTGATTCATCGCCTGCACCACACGGCGCAGTTCCGGCGTGCGCGGCAACTCCGGCAGGCTGAGGAATTCGCGCCGGGCGATCGCGTGGGATTGCTGGACCATGTAATCCAGCGGCTTCAACTGCCGGCGCAACAGCAACGCACCGAGTACTGCGCTCAGCGCACCGCAGAGCAACAGCCAGCCGAGGCTGCCCAGCGCGCTCTGCCACAACTTGGCCACGGCGAACATCGGATGGCTGACCACCTCGACCCGCGCCGCCTGCTCCCAGCCACGGCTGACCAAGGCGTCGCCACCGGCCGGTTCCAGGCCGATGAGTTTGACGAACCAGTCCGGGACATTGCTCACGGCGGGAATGCCGCTGCGCTCGACGATGGTCTGATCGGTCTTCACGTTGACCACTCGAATGCTCGCGTAATAACCACTGTCGAAAATCGAGCTGACCAGCAGCTCGACCATCGCCGGGTCGTCGATATTCGGCGTCAGCGACAAGGCCAGCGCCGTCGCGGCGTCCTGCGCGTGGGAGCGCAACTGATTGACGTACTGGGTGCGCGAGCTCTCCAGACTGACCATGAAGCTGCCGGTGAAGGCGACCACCAGGAACAGACAGATAGCGATCAACAGCTGTTTGAACAAAGACATCTGAGCGCGTGCTCCTAGTTAGTCGTCTCGACCGGGAAACCTTCGGCCTGCATTTTCTTCAAGACATCCTGCCAGCGCGACAGGCGTTTGGTGTCGCCAACCTTCTTGTTGCCCTTGGCCCCCGGCAGATACAGCCCTTCGGCATTGAAAGAGTAGACGGGCAGCAAATCAGTCCGCTGCGATGCCGGCTGAATCGGATCGATCAGGCTGTCGAGCACCAGCGGCATGGCATCGGGGGTGGCATAGTAAGTCAGGACCATGTGCGCGCGGTTCTGGCGCAGTGCCTTGACGTAGGTGATGCGCAGCTTGTCACTGGAAACCCCGAGGTGGCGCAGGCTGAAATACTTGGCGATCGCATAGTCTTCGCAGTCGCCGGCGCCCTTCCACAAGGCTTCGATGGGGGTTTCCCAATAGTCGACCTGCCGCCACAGATCGATGTCTTCGACGTAGCGCACCTGTTTGTTGAAAAACAGGTTCACCACTTTCAGCTTGTCCGTTTCGCTGGCTTGCTGCTGTGTTGCCAACAGATTCTGCCAGGCATCGATGCGTTGCTGGCCGGCGCCGAGCGGCCCGTAGAGCGCAGTGGCCTTGCGGCTGATCGCGGAAAAATCCCAATCGGCATGCAGGCCGCCCAGCATGACGCCGGCCAGCAGCAGTGCGCAGCCTGACCAGCGCAACGTCCGAGGGATCGCGAATCGTACCGCCACAGCAGGTTTCCAGAGGGCAAAAAGGGAAGCGTTCGATGTTGAAGCTTAGCCCGCTAAAAAACAATGGCACCATGAGATCATCACTGGCACGCTAAACTGTAAATGTAACCTCGTTCTTCTACACGGTTTGACAAGCTGTAGAGCAATCACTAGTGTCATTTGGATCCAAATCACCGACCTACAGGGTGCGTAGTCGTGACACAGAAGCCCAAACCGCTGCACAGCATTAAAGTCGACGGACCGATTCCTGCGCATCTGGCCCGTTCGGTCATTGAAGAAACGTTACGTTCGGCGATTCTCGATGGTCGACTGCCCTGCGGTACGGCGCTGCGCCAGCAGGATCTGGCGGATCTGTTCGGTGTCAGCCGCATGCCCGTGCGCGAAGCCTTGCGCCAGCTCGAAGCGCAGGAATTGCTGAGTGTGACCACGCACAAAGGCGCAGTGGTCGCGCCGTTGATTCAAGGCGATGCCACCGAAACCTACGAGTTGCGCATCCTGCTCGAATCCGAAGCCATGCGTCAGTCGATCCCGCTGCTGACCGAAGCCGATCACGCCCAGGCCGCCGCGTATATCGAGGAGCTGGAAGCGCAGCTCGATTACACCGAAATCGGCCGGCTCAACCGTTTGTTCCACATGGCCCTGTACAGCAAAGCGCCGAACAAACGCCTGCTGCGTCTGGTCGAGGACGGGCTTAACGAAGAAGAGCGCTTCCTGCGTTTCAACCTTGAGTCGATGGGCCTGGGCAAATTATCCCAGGACGATCACCGGGCGATGCTCCAAGCCGTGCGCGAGCGTGACATCAAGCTGTCTATCGAGCTGCTGGAGCAGCACCTCAACCGCGGTGTCGAGGTCATCACCCGCTACCTCGCTACACCTGCGGCACAAAGCCGTTCGGTTGCCCGCTGAGACCGTAACTCCCGCGAATCACCCGCTTACAAATCCCCAAGCGATCGCCCGCCCCGCGGCGGGCTAGTCCTCGCTCCCGCTCGCCCTCTCCTGCACCGTTCTGCCCAATCCTCACGGCGTGGCACCGACGAATCGGTCATAGCCGTAGCGACAAATTACCCGCACTCTTGAACGGCCACCCCATACAGAACGGGGACGCGCCGACCTGACGGTGCAGTCCCCGCAACAGGAACCTACGGAAGGAGCCTTGTCACGGGAAAAAGGAAGTTCTGGCGCCGGTCCCGGCCAACTTTCATCCCCTATCAATCAATCAATTCTTTTCAATAAAAAAGTTGCTTCGAGTGAGGCATTCACTCTTGTTATCCAATTTTGGCCGTTATTGGCTGAAAGGAGTAACTACGCCAAAATAAAACTTTTCCCGAAAGTCTTATTGGAACTTTACGCACTTGAAAAACAGCAAACTTAAATTAATTAAAATTGCGCTTGTTAAATGTTTGCTTCCTGTATTAGTTTTTTCTCCGCCGAAGTTGAGCCTGGTGTTCGCTTCGGCACGCGGCGCCATGAAGTAGCGCACCGCACAGGCCGCACGCCTGCATAGCAGGGCTTTGCGCAAAAACACGCCGGGCAGTTTGTTTACCGGCACCCAACTTCAATTGATGCGGACCCACAACTAACCCGGCGCAGCATTAACTGCGCAATTGCACAAGCAGTTCCATTTCACCCCAATGATTAAGGACGTCATCATGCCTTCCAAGCACCAACTCGCCTTGAAGAAAGTAGAACTCAGCAATCATCCAATCTTTGCCGAGATCACTTCGTTATCAATATTGCGTCGTTTCATGGAAACCCATGTATTCGCCGTGTGGGACTTCATGTCGCTGACCAAGCGCCTGCAGCAGGAACTGACCTGCACCCGATTGCCCTGGTTACCACCGCGCGATCCGCAGGCCGCCCGGCTAATCAACGAAATCGTGCTTGGCGAGGAGTCGGACGATCGCCTGGTCGATGGGCACTACAGCCACTTCGAGTTGTACCTGGACGCCATGCGCGAAATCGGCGCCAGCACCACAGCGGTCGAACGTTTCGTCGCGCTGCAACAGGAAGGCGTGAGCTACGACGTCGCGCTGCGAAGCGTCGAGGTTGATCCGGCCGCCGCGCAGTTTGTCCGCGACACCTTGCACACCGCGTTGCATGCGCCGGGGCACAGCGTCGCTGCGGCGTTTCTGCACGGTCGCGAGAGCGTGATCCCGAGCATGTTCCAGCGCATCCTCGATGACTGGGGCATCGGCATCGAGCAAGCGCCGACCTTTCGCTATTACCTGCAACGGCATATCGAGGTCGATTCCGAAGATCACGGCCCGGCGGCCGAGCACCTGCTCCAGCGCCTGGTCGACGGCGACCCGCAACGCGAAGCCGAGGTCTATGCCAGCGCCGTCGCCGCCGTGGAAAGCCGCATCGCTTTGTGGGACGGCCTGCGCCTGAGCATGCGCGAACCGTTGGCGGAGGTGGCCCAATGAACGCTGCCGACTATCAATCTTTCGCCGACGCCTGGGAACAGCGCGCGACCATTCGCACCCGGCCGCGCCGGGTGCTGGAAGACGACGAGCGCCTGATCTATCCGCTCAGCCGCCAACCCTTGGTGCTCAGCGATACCTTCCTGCGCGAATGCCCAGAGCAACGTGATTTCGCCCTCGTGCAGACGCTGTACAAGTTCATCAACGATGTGGTGATTTTCGAGACGGAAATCGTCGACAAAACTGCGCGCAGCATCGCCAAGAATCGCTTCGCCGTGGCATTCCCCTTCGCTTGTCGTTACGACGCGATGACCGTGGTGGTCGATGAGGATTACCACGCGCTGGTGGCGATGGATTTCATGCAGCAGACGGTCGCCATGACCGGCATCGAACCGATCCAGCTACCCGACCAGATCGAACTGAGCCGGGCGATCCCCGCCGCCGTGGCGTTGGCGCCGGAGCATTTGCGCAGCGCTGTAGAACTGATTTGCGTGGCCATCGCGGAAAACACCGTGACCGGCGATGTCGCCGCGTTCGCCCGCGACGACTCGGTCAAGCCGTCGATCAAGGGGCTGATGGCCGATCACCTGCTCGACGAGGGTCGCCATTCGAGTTTCTGGGCGCGCATGGTGCGCATCTACTGGCACACCGCAAGCGAAGCCGACCGCGAAACCATCGCGCAGATTCTGCCGGTGTTCATCGGCCACTACCTGACCAACGACATTCAAAAGTCCTTCGACCTGCGCCTGATCGACGCGCTGCCGGTCAGCGAAGCCACGCGCTGTTCGCTCCGGGAGGAAATGGCCGGCCTGGCCTTCCCGATCAATCGCCATCACCCGCTGGTAGGCAACATCGTCAGGTTCTTCCACAACAGCTCGCTGCTCGACGCGCCCTGCGTGCAGCACGCCCTGCGTGACTATCTGGTTTGACAAGGAGGTCTTCATGAAACGTCTCGACATTTTATTGATTGGCGCCAGCCAGGCCATGACCGATCTGGCGCTGGAATTTGAACAACACGGTCACTCGGTGCAACGCAATGCTGCCGCGCAAGCGCCGGTGGATCTGATCATCGACGATGGCTTCATTGGCGCTGGCGATCGCTGCGCCATCCCGCACCTGCATTTGCGTCTGGGCGTCGGTGCGAGTCGCGCCGGTTTGCCGATCCTCGACTTGCTGTGCTTTCGCGGCTCGTCACTGATCAGCCGCGTGCCGATCGGCGATGAGCCGTCAGGCAACGGTCAGGCGCTGCGCCAGCGAGTTCTGGCGCATGTGGTCGATGAAGTGGCGCTACTGGTCAGTCGCCTGTCCCGCGACGGCGACTATCTGCAACAGCTCACCCCGCTGAGCGCGCCGGATTTCGAGCGCATGGAAAACCTGCGCTTTCTCGACAGCCTGGCTTATGTCCATCGGCGCAACGACACGGCGAATGCCGCGCTGCTGGAACAGGCACAAGTGAGCGTCATCGAGCGTCTGCAACAGAGCCTGATCAAGCACGCTGAACGGCCAGCGCTGCACCTCGGCGAACGTTGCATCAGCTATCGCCAATTGCACGCCCACAGCCGAGCGATTCAGCAGCGCCTGCACGCGTTGCTGGAGCCGCATTCGCAGCCGTGGATCGTCGCGGTCTGCCTGCCGAAGAGCCCCGAGCTGTTCGCATCGATCCTGGCAATCCTCGGCAGCGGCGCCGTGTATTTGCCGCTGGAGCCGAGCCATCCGTTGCCGCGCCAGCAGTACATTGCGCAAAACGCCGGCGCGCTGCTGTTGCTGCATGACGGTGAGCATCCGCTCAGCAACACAATGCCGGGGCTGGACGTCAGCCTCATCGACAGCGCCGCAGTGGATCTCGACCTGCCGTTGATGCGTCAGCGCCCCGAGCTCGATGCACCCTGTATGGCGCTCTACACCTCCGGTACCACCGGGCACCCGAAAGGTGTGTTGCTCAGCCAGGCCAACCTCGCGCATTTCACGGCGTGGTACGCCGATTACGCGCGGTTGCAGGCCGAGAGCCGAGTGCTGCAGTTCTCCTCGCTGAGCTTCGATTCGTCGCTGATCGACATCTTCGCGACCCTGCTCACCGGCGCCGAACTGGTGGTGCCCGACGACACGCAACGGCGCGATCCGTTGCAACTGGTGGCGCTGATCCGGCGCCGGCAATTGACTCACGCCTTCCTGCCGCCAGCGCTGTTGAGCATTCTGCCGCTGGAGCAACTCGAAGGCGTGCAGGTGATGACCGGCGGCGACGTCTGCGAGCCGTACGTCATCGAGCAACTGACCCGTCAGGGCACCCTGCACAACCTTTACGGTCCGACCGAAGCCACCGTGCTGATCACCGCGCGACAACTGCAAGCGGGCGACAGCAACCGCAGCCTCGGCGCGCCGATCGCCAACAGCCAGGTGCTGATTCTTGATGACGATCTGCAACCGGTGCTGGAAAACACCGTCGGCGAATTGTTCATCGTCGGCCCCGGCGTCTGCCTCGGTTACCTGAACAATCCGCAGCAGACGGCCGAGCGTTATCTGCGCCTGAATCTGCCGGACGGCCAGACACTGCGCGCCTACCGCACTGGCGACATGGCGCGTTGGGGCGAGCAAGGTATCGAGTTGTGTGGGCGGCGCGATAATCAGGTGAAGATCCGCGGTTTCCGGGTCGAGCCGGAGGAGATCGAACGCTGCCTGCGTGAGAGCCAGTTGTACCGGCAAGTGGCGGTAGTGATCGACAGTCAGCGCAGGATTCTGGCCTTTCTCGCTCAGCCGCAGTCGGCCACTGCCCGCGACGAACTGAAGGCTCACGCCCGGCAATTTCTACCGGACTACATGCAACCGGTGGCGTGGACTGAACTCCCCGGCATGCCCTCCGCCAGCAACGGCAAGGTCGACCGTAAGGCGTTGCTGGAAATGCCCGTGAGCATGCAGGACAGCGGGCCGAAACGCCTGCCGGTCACTGCCGACGAAGCGCTGCTGCTGGAAATCTGGGCCGAGTTGCTGGAGCTGCCAGGCAGCGATATTTCCACCGATGAAAGCTTCTTCAATCTGGGCGGCCATTCGATCTTGCTGTCGCGAATGTTGCTGCGTTTGCGTGAAGAATTCGGCCGCAGCATTTCGATCAATCGCTTCATCGAACAGCCGACCATCGCCAAGCTCGCAACCCTGGTGCGCGGCACCGATGACAGCGCCGTGCTCAGCGCTCAGGCCATGGCTGACGCCGAACGCACGCTGGAAATCCAGGCGTTGCCGATCAGCCGCATGGGCGATGTGCACAAGGTCATCGTCACCGGCGCCAACAGTTTCGTCGGCGTGCATATTGTCGAAGCGCTGCTCGGTTGGGGCGCCAGCGAAGTCGCCTGTCTGGTGCGTGACAGTGGCGGGCAAACGGCAGCGCAGCGCTTTGCCCAAGCGTTGCGCGAGAATCGCCTGGAGCACCTGGATCTGAGTCGCGTGCGGGTCTATGCAGCGGACCTCACACGCCCGCAACTGGGCCTGAGCGACGCGGATTATCAGCGCCTCGATCATGAGTTCGGCGCACTGGTGCACAACGCCGCCAACGTCAACCATGTGCTTGATTACGAGTCGCTGGCAGCGGACAACGTCGAGCCGATTTTCGCCCTGCTGCGCCTGTGCGAAGGGCAAAGCAAAAAGGTCTTCAACTTCGTCTCGACATTGTCGGCGTCCAGCAGCGTCGATGACGCGGGTCGCGTGTTGGAACTGCCGGCCGCGACGACGCCACCCATCTACATCCGCAACGGCTACAACCTGTCGAAGTGGGTTGGCGAGCGCATTCTCGAAAGGGCCCGAGAGCGTGGCGTGCGGGTCAATGTGTATCGCCCCGGCAACATCAGTTTCAACAGCCTGAGCGGCGTCTGCCAGCCGCACAAGAACCGTTTGATGCTGATGCTCAAGGGTTCGATTCAACTCGGCCAGGTCCCGGCCTTCGCGTTGAATTTCGATCTGATGCCGGTGGACTTCCTGGCCCGCTTCATCGCCTTCCATGCCAGCCGTTATTCGCCTGACCGTGCGGTGTTCAACCTGCACAACCCCGAGCCGCTGAGCTGGGACGCCTACGTCGCTTCGTTCCGCGAAAACGGCAGCGAGTTTTCGCTGGTCAGCGTCGCCGACTGGCAACAGCAGTTGAGCCGGGTCGACGCCGACAACGCGCTGTTCGGCGTGCTCGGTTTCTACCTCAACGGCTTCGAAGAAGACATCGGCGACATCTCCCTGATCGGCCACGCCAACGCTGAAGCCGGCGTGCAGCAGATGGGCGCGCATTACCCACAGAAATCCCCGGCACTGCTGCGCCGCGGCTGCGATTACCTGAAAGAAATCAAGTTCATCTGACGCAACATAAAAGGAGCACCACCATGAGCAATCTGCAACCGGACACCCTGATCAAAAACCCCCACGGCTGCCACGTCGTGTCTTCGGTGCAAGTGCCGGCGGACGCGGCGCAAGTCTGGGCGGTAGTCGGCAACTTTGGCGCGTTCGAGCGTTTCATTCCGGCGCTGTCGCACATCGAAATGACCGGCGAGGGCGTGTCCTCGCTGCGCAAGAAAATCTTCAAGGATGGCAACGTTGTGGTCGAGCAACTCAACTCCCGCGATGAGCAGGCACGGAGCATGACCTGGACGACGATCTATAACACCTTGGGCGTGGCGAATCTGTGGGCGGCGATGAATGTCGAGGCGCTGGGCGAAGGGCAATCGCGGGCAACCTGGACGATCATTGCCGAGCCGGCGTCGGGCGGCGAGGAAGCGCTGCCGGGGTTCAGGGATTTTGTGCAGGGGTTTGCTGATGATGCGATGGGGAATGTGCTGAAGCTGTTTGTTTAAGAGTTGAGTCCGGCGGTGAATGCACCACCGCTATCGCTGGCAAGCCAGCTCCCACAGGATTCGAGTCGTTCACAAATAAAGTGTTCGCCAAAATTCCTGTGGGAGCGGGCTTGCCCGCGATTGAACGATAACGCGGTCTTACGAACCGCTATCAGATCTTGAAGCTGTCCACCAACTGCTTCAACCGGTTGGCCTGCTGCGACAACGCATCACAATCCTTCAACGTCTCGTTGAGGTTAGCCACGCTTTGCTGGTTCAGCAGGTTGATCTGGTTGACGTCGACGTTGAGGGTTTCGACCACGGCGGTCTGCTCTTCCGTGGCCGCGGCCACGGACTGGTTCATGCCGTCGATTTCGCCGATGCGCTGGGTCACGCTGACCAGGCGCAGACCGGCCTGATTGGCCACTTCCACGCTCTGCTCGCTGGACGCCTGACTGGCATTCATCGTGGTCACCGCTTCACGCGAGCCGACCTGTAGCGAAGTGATCATCTTGTGGATCTCTTCCGCCGATTCCTGAGTGCGATGGGCAAGGTTACGCACCTCGTCCGCCACTACTGCAAAACCACGCCCGGCCTCACCGGCACGCGCCGCTTCGATCGCCGCGTTGAGCGCCAGCAGGTTGGTCTGCTGCGAAATGCCTTTGATCACATCGAGAATGTGGCCGATGTTGTCGGTGCTCGCATTGAGGGTTTCGATCTGCGTGCACGACAGACTGATCTTCTGCGACAGCTCGGTCATCGCTTGAATCGTCTGCTCGACCACCTGACGCCCGTCATCCGCCTGCTCGCTGGCGCCGCTGGCGTGTTGCGAAGCATCGGCAGCGTTGCGGGCGATCTCCTGGGTGGCAGCACCCAATTGATTGATGGCAGCCGCGACGCTGTTGGTGCGCGCGCTTTGTTCGTCAGAGCCGACGATCGAGGCGTTCGACGAGGCCATGACCCGTTGCGACAAGTCATGCACATGACGGGTGGCCGAGGACACTTCGGAAATCGACGCGTGAATCCGTTCAACGAATTGGTTGAAGGCACTGCCCAGTTCGCCAAATTCGTCTTTGCTTTCTACCGAGAGGCGTCGAGTCAGATCGCCTTCGCCCTGAGCGATGTCCTGCATCGCACGGCCCATGGTGGTCAGCGGTCGCATCAAGACGTTGATCAACAGACTCAACAGCAACGCAATCGCGGCCACGGCGACAAACATCGCGATCAGCGCCGAGGTGCGGAATTGGCTGAGCGCCGCGTAGGCTTTGTCGTGATCGATCGACAGACCGATGTACCACTGCGCATTCGGCAGGTCGTTGACCGGGGTGAACGACAGAATCCGCTCCTCGCCGTTGAGCACGACGTTCTGGTTGCCCTTCTCGATGCGCACGCTGGTGTTCGGGTAGATGTCTTTCAGGTTTTTCATGACCTGATCCTTGTCCGGGCTGACGATCACCTGACCGTCAGCGCTGACCAGGAACGCATGGCCAAGGCCTCCGAAGTCCACCGAGTTGATGATCTTGACCAGGGTTTCCAGGCTCAGGTCGCCACCGACCACGCCGAGCAATTCACCGTTCTTCTTCACCGGCATGGCAATCGTCACTACCAGCCCGCCAACCGCGGCCATGTACGGCGGGGTCAGCATGGTTTTATCCGCGACCACCGCTTGCTTGTACCAGGGGCGCTGACGCGGATCGTAGCCGTCCGGCATCTTCGCGTCCGGGCGTTGGGTAAACACACCGTTGGCCTGGCCAACATAGGTGAACTGGAAATTCGAGGTGAAGGCCGGCTGATCGACCAGCCCCGGCAGATCGGCGTCCTTGCCCTGATGAGCGACGTTCTGCGCGAGGTTTTCCAGCACCAGAATCCGCCCGCTCATCCAGTTCTGCACGCTGCTGGCGGTCAGATCACCGGCCTGCTGAACGGAAGACTGAAGGTTCTGGCGAATGGTGCTTCGCTGCAGATAGTCGTTGTAGAGCGTGAACAGCGCGAACGCCAGGACCACGACGCCCGAGGCGGCCAGTAGAATTTTATGGCTGAACTTTAAATTCATTTCATGGGACTTCTTATGCCAAAAGTGGGGATGCGTTCCGGATGCAACATTCCATGTACAGCGCAGGCAGCGTTCTTCCGGCCGCTCTACTTTGGTGCACGCATGTCTCACCAGTCTGTCGGCACGCGTGGGAGAAATCTTAGGGTTGCGTTGGAAATGGATCGCGTTTCTGTCGGATTCCCGCCGAACGGCGGGCCAGAGCGGCTGAGGGAAGATTTTTCCGCGCGCTGCGTGAGCAGCGGTTGCAAACTCTGCGATCCTTGAAGACAATGCGACTAATTATCATTTGTGACGTCCGGGCTGTCGCGTTCATGTCCTCCCCCGAGTTTGCGGTACAGACGCTTTATCGTTGTCATCACGGCTGGCTCAACACCTGGCTGCGCGTGCGGCTGGGCAACGCAGCGGATGCGGCGGATCTGGCACAGGACACCTTCGTCCGCCTGCTGCAACGCAGCGAACGCCTGGAGCTCAAAGCCCCTCGCGCGTTCCTGCGCACCATCGCTCGTGGCTTGGTGATCGATCACTGGCGCCGCGAAGAAATCGAGCGTGCGTACCTGGAAACCATCGCCCATTTGCCCGAAGCCGAAACGCCAGGCAGCGAAGCCCGCGCCCTGATCATCGAACTGCTGGAAAGCATCGCGCGCATGCTTGAAGGACTGAAACCGAAGGTCCGTCAGGCCTTTCTGCTGGCGCAGTGCGAAGGTCTGACCCACAAGCAGATCGCCGAGCAGATGGGGCTATCGTTGCGCTCGGTGGAACGCTACGTTGCCGAAGCGCTGTATCACTGTTATGTCTTGCGGTACGCGCACTGATGCCGCTGGACAACGCTGCACTTGGCCGCCGCGCCGAGCCGCCACCGCAGGTAGTCAAACAAGCCATTCACTGGCTGCTGCGCCTGCGCAACAACCACGGCAATCCACGGCTGAGTCGCCAGTGCGAACAATGGCGGGCCGAACATCATGAACACGAACTGGCCTGGCAGCGTGTGCAGTCGCTGCAAGCCGAACTGAGCAGCAACCTTCGTGCGGTGCCCGGCGCACGAGTGGCGTTCAATACGCTGGAAAACAGTGCGCAAGGTCTCGGCCGGCGGCAGGCCTTGAAGTTGCTCTCAGGCGCATTGCTGTTGGGCTCCGCCGCGTGGCTGGCCAAGGACAGCGGGGCCTGGCAGCAATGGAGCGCCGATTACGCCACCGCGACCGGTGAGCAGCGCGGTTTTCAATTACCCGATGGCACGCGCATCGAGCTCAACACCGCCAGCGCGGTGGACCTGCACTACACGACGCAGCAGCGCCTGATCAAACTCACTCGCGGCGAGATCATCGTCAGTTGTGGCGGCTCCGACGAAGGCGCGCCGTTCGATCGCCCGCTGCGCGTGCAAAGCCGTCACGCTACGTATGCGCCCATTGGCGCTCGCTTCATTCTGCGTCAGGACAACGATTGCAGCCGGCTCACTGTGACCAGCGGCCGCGTTGCCATTGTTTCCGGCGGTAATTCGGTCGAAGCCGTCGCCGGCCAGAGCTACCGCATCGACCACCTGCAGATTCGCCCGGTGCCGGCACCGGATATGGACGCCGGCGCGTGGGTCGACGGTTTGATCGTCACGCGCAATATGCGCCTCGGTGATTTCCTCAATGAAGTCGGGCGCTACCGTCAGGGTGTGCTCAATTGCGCAGCGCAGATAGCCGACCTGCGCCTGTCCGGGGTGTTCCGACTGGAGGACACGGACAAACTGCTGGCGGTACTGCCGCAGACCCTGCCGGTGCAATTGCGCTACCGGACACGCTGGTGGGTAAACGTGGAACGTGCGGTGTGAAATTTTTTGGCGGGTTTTCGCAAGGGCTTCGGCTTAGTCAGTAAGCACTTCAATCCAAGCGTTTGCGACTTCCTACGGAAACCCACAATGACTGTCCGCGCCCACTGTAAGAACTCTCTGAATTTCACCATTGAATCGAGCCTGCTGCAGCACGCCGTTCGCGCCGCGCTGTTTTCTACCGCGCTGAGTGTGGGTGTATTGCCAGGCGTGAGCCTCGCTGCCGACGTCACTGCCGGTGCGGTCAGCCCGCGCTATGACATCGCTGCGGGGCCGCTGGACGAGGCGCTGAATCAGTTTGCGCGTCAGGCGGGCATCACTTTGTCGATGACCCCGCAACAGACTCAGGGCCGCCACTCACCGGGGGTTCGGGGCGAATATTCCACCGATCAGGCGCTGAGCCATTTGCTCGGCGGCTCGGGTCTGGAAGCGGTCAGCCAGGATGGCAGCCGCTACATCCTGCGCCCGCTCGCCGAGAGCGAAGCGCTGGCCCTGCCGACTACTGACATCAAAGGCTTCGCCCTCGGCAACGCGCTGGGCAGCATGGCGGGCTACAACGCTACTCACAGCCAGATCGCCACCAAAACCAGTACCGCATTGCTCGAGACTTCGCAAAGCGTGTCCGTGGTCACGCGCGAGCAAATGGATGACCAAGGCTCACAGACCGTCTCTCAGGCCATGCGCTACGCCCCGGGCGTGCTGACCAATCCTTATGGCGCGACTCATCGTTACGACTACGTGGCGATGCGCGGTTTCAACGATGGCTCGGTGGACAACATTTATCTCGACGGTCTCAAGTCGATGGGTGACAGCGGTACTTACAGCACCCTGCAAGTCGACCCGTATTTCCTGGAGCGAGTGGACATTCTCAAGGGCCCGTCTTCGGTGTTGTATGGCCGCAGCTCACCCGGCGGTCTGGTCGCGCTGACGAGCAAGAAGCCGCTGTACGAGGCCTATCATCAAGTACAGGCCACGGTGGGTAATCAGGGGCAACGCGGGTTCGGTTTTGACTTCAGCGGCCCGGTCGATGACGACAAGCGCATTGCCTATCGTCTGACCGGTTTAACGGATCGCTCCGACACGCAATTCGACCACAACAAGGAAAAGCGCTACGCCCTGGCGCCGACCCTCAGCATCGACTTCAGCGAAGACACCTCGCTGACACTGCAGGCTTATCTGCAACATGACCCGGATGGCGGCTACCATGGCGGCGTGCCGGCGGATGGCACGATCCATCAGCGCAACGGCCAGCGTATCTCGACGGATTTCTTTGAAGGTGAGCCGGGTATCGATGGTTATTCGCGCGACCAGCAATCCTTCGGGTATCAGTTCGAGCATCGCTTCAACGACGTCTTCACCGCGCGCCAGAACTTCCGCTACCTCGATTCCAAGGTAAACATGGATCAGGTCTACGCCTATGGCTGGACTTCGCCGACCAGTAACGAGCTGAACCGCTACTACACTGGCGGTGATGAACGCCTGCATGCGTTCATCGTCGATAACATGCTCCAGGCCGAGTTTTTTACCGGTGCGACGAAGCATACGGTGCTGCTGGGCGCTGACTATCAGCGGCGCAAAACCGTGGTGGACTGGACCAGCGGCGGTCTTGCTCCGATCAACGCCTTCAATCCGGTGTACGGCAACTCGGCCATCGATATGTACGGCGAGACTAGTTATCTGCGACGCCTGGAGCAGACCGGGGTTTACCTGCAAGACCTGATCGAGATGGACCAGTGGCGTTTCTCACTGGGCCTGCGTCAGGACTGGGTCGAGACATCTGACGAAAACCGCATCGCCGAAGCAGGACGCCCTGCTGGCACCGAGATCAACGATCGACGCACCAAACTGACCGGTCGCGCCGGTGCGCTGTATCTGTTCGAAAACGGCCTGGCGCCGTATATCAGCTACTCGGAATCGTTTAACCCGAACTCCTACGCCGACAGCGCCGGCAATCCGCTGGCACCGACCGACGGCACGCAATGGGAAATCGGCTTGAAGTATCAGCCGCCGGGCACCGACAACCTGTTCACTGCATCGCTGTTTCGCATCGATCAGGAGAACCTCGCGACCAAGCTGCCGCAGGAAAACTTCTACCGCGCGGTAGGGGCTGTTCGCTCCCAGGGGTTGGAACTGGAAGCGCACACGCAACTGACCGACAACCTCAAACTCCTCGGCAGTTACACCTTTACCGACATCGAGTATTCGAAGTCGATGATCAGCACCCTGAGCACCTCAACCGACGTTATCGAGAACAAGGGCAACTCACCGACCCAGGCGCCGCGGCACATGGCCTCGTTGTGGGCGGACTATAAATTCGACAGTGCCGCACTTGATGGCTTGCGCCTGGGTGGTGGTGTTCGTTATGTCGGCTACAGCTGGGCCGATGCGGAAAACACCCTGAAGGTGCCTTCCTATACGTTGTTCGATGCCTCGATTGGTTATGACTTGGGCAAGGTCGGTTTGAAAGGCGTCGACGTACGCCTGAATGCAAACAACCTGACCAACGAATCCTATGTGGCTTCCTGTGCCAGCCTGAACTTCTGCTACATGGGCGAAGAGCGCAATGTCGCGGCGACGGTCAGCTACCAGTTCTAACCATTTGTTTCGTGCATGAAAAAAGCCAGCGCCTGAGCTATCAGGCGCTGGCTTCGTCGTTTTTGCAGGGGGTTTCTCATGCGTGCTTTTCTCGTGTTGTTGCACCGCTATATCGGTTTGGCGACGGCGGTCTTTTTGTTGCTGGCCGGACTGACGGGCAGCATTCTGGCGTTCAATCATGAGCTGGACGAGTGGTTGAATCCGCAATTTTATGCGGCGTCTGCAGTGGGCGAGCGATTGCCTCCCGGTGATTTGGTTGACGCTGTACAAAAGGCACATCCGACGCTGCAAGTCTGGTACATGGAGTATCCAGACGAGGTCGGCCATACGGCGTTGCTGGCCGCAGTTGCGCGCAATAACCCGGCGACCGGCAAGCCATACGATGAACGCAATCAGGTGTTCTATCTGGATCCGGTGAACGCCGAGCAGAAGGGTCAGCGCTATTGGGGCGAATGCTGTTTACAACGGGAGAATCTCATCCCGTTCATTCTCGAGTTCCACTACAACCTGACGTTGCCAGGCAATTGGGGATTGTGGTTGATGGGCTTGGTGGCGGTTGCCTGGGTGATCGATTGTTTCGTTGCCCTCTGGCTGACGTTGCCGCGTGGAAAGCCATTCTGGAAGAAGTGGTCGACTACCTGGAAAGTAAAGGGCGGACACGCTTATCGGCTCAACTTCGATCTGCACCGCGCCGGGGGATTGTGGCTGTGGTTGTTGCTGCTGCCGATCGCTGTCAGCAGCGTGGCCATGAACTTGCCGAGCCAGGTGTTCAAGCCTGCAGTGTCGTTATTTTCGTCGATAGAGCCGAGCGTCTACGAGGCGCGAGCACGAATGCCCGCAGATGAACTGGGCGCGACGCAGTTGAGTTATCAACAGGCATACGACAGGGCGTTGCAGGAAGGAAAAAGGCTAGGGCTGACAGCACCGATTGGTGAACTGTATTACAGCTTTGAATACAACTTTCACGGTGCCGGATTCGGGCAACATGACACCGAAGCGCATGGCAAATCCTGGCTGTTCTTTCATGGTACTGACGGTCGATTGTTAGGGCAGGAGATAGCGGGACAGGGAACGTTGGGCGAGCAGTTCTACCGATTGCAACTTCCGATACATGGCGGGCGGATTTTCGGGGTTACCGGGCAAATCATCATCGCAGTGTTAGGCGTCATGATTGCAGGCTTGTCGGTCACCGGTGTCTATATCTGGTGGCGCAAATGGCAGGCTCGACGCATCAGCAAGGCACGCAGACCCGTTTGATCATTGAGTTTCCGGTTGCGGAAAAGACAAAACCCCAATTGCTTTCGCAATTGGGGTTTCGGAATTGAATCTTGACGATGACCTACTCTCACATGGGGAAACCCCACACTACCATCGGCGATACATCGTTTCACTGCTGAGTTCGGGATGGGATCAGGTGGTTCCAATGTTCTATGGTCGTCAAGAAATTCTTTATCTGGCCCGTCAACACGGTAACAAGCCAGCAAAAACAGGAACTTCTACTAAAACAAAACCCCAACTGCTTTCGCAATTGGGGTTTCGGAATTTAATCTTGACGATGACCTACTCTCACATGGGGAAACCCCACACTACCATCGGCGAT
>NZ_JBUDGD010000008.1:0-130037 GCF_055484735.1 Pseudomonas sp. 15C
CGTTCGTACGGCGGCATGTCGGTGATGTCGACGCCGTCGAGGAAAATGCGCCCCTCCGTGGGCCGTTCAAACCCTGCGAGCATGCGCAGCAGGGTGGATTTGCCCGATCCCGAACCGCCGAGCAGGGCGAAGATCTCGCCTTTCTTGATTTCCAGGGACACGTCGTCCACGGCAATCGTCTCGTCGAACTTCTTCGTGACCCGGTCGATCTTGACCAGCACCTGTTTTGGTGTCTGGTCGCCCTCGAGGGCTTTCTTGTAGGCGCCGGAGGCAACTGCCATTTGCGAAACTCCCAACAGAATCAGCAGGTCGCCACGCAAGACGAACCCAGGATAGTTTGTGCGTTATTTGCCCGACTTGACCTTGGTCCAGCTGCGGGTCATCAAACGCTGAATATTGGCTGGCAGCTCGGTCGACACGTAGGTCTTGTCGAGGACTGCTTGCGGCGGGTAAACCGCTTCGTCGGTGCGGATGGACTGTTCCATCAGCTTGTCCGAACCCGGGTTGGGGTTGGCGTAACCGACGTAATCACTGACCTGGGCGATCACCTCAGGTTTCAGCAAATAGTTGATGAAGGCGTGGGCTTCCTTGACGTTGGACGAGTCCTTGGGAATCGCCAGCATGTCGAACCACAGCGCGCCGCCCTCTTTCGGAATCGAGTAGGCGATGTTCACGCCTTTCTTGGCTTCTTCGGCACGGTTCTTCGCCTGGAAAATGTCACCGGAGAAACCGATCGCCACGCAGATGTCGCCGTTGGCCAGATCGCCGATGTATTTCGAGGAGTGGAAATAAGTCACGTAAGGACGCACCGCGAGCAGCTTCGCGGTGGCTTTTTCGTAGTCCTTGGTGTTGGTGCTGTTGGCGTTCAGGCCCAGGTAATTGAGCATCGTCGGCATCATTTCATCGGCCGAATCGAGGAACGCGACGCCGCAGCTGTGCAGCTTCTTGATGTTTTCCGGCTCGAACAGAACGGCCCAGGAATCGATCTTGTCGATGCCCAGCACAGCCTTGACCTTGTCGACGTTGTAACCGATGCCGTTGGTGCCCCACAGGTAAGGCACGGCATACAGGTTACCCGGATCGTTTTGCTCCAGACGCTTGAGCAGTACTGGATCGAGATTGGAATAGTTCGGCAGTTGCGCCTTGTCGAGTTTCTGGAACGCGCCGGCCTTGATCTGCTTGCCGAGGAAGTGGTTCGACGGCACGACCACGTCGTAACCGGTACGCCCGGCGAGGAGTTTGCCTTCCAGGGTTTCGTTGGAGTCGAAGACGTCGTAGACCGGTTTGATCCCGGTCTCTTTCTCGAAGTCGGCCAGGGTCGATTCGCCGATGTAATCGGACCAGTTATAAATATGCACCGTACCGGCGGCCTGGGCTCCGACAGCCAGGGTCAGGCCGGCAGCGGCCAGCAGGGCTTTGCGCAAAGAAGAAAATACAGGCAAGTGGAGGTCCTCTAAATGGATTGGGCCCAAGTTGCCCGCGCTGCATGACAGCCATGGCTGCCCGACAACAAAACCGGCGCGCAACTTACCCTCGAAAAACCGATCCAGCAAAACTTTCTGTCATTTAATTGCTCCGCTGGCCGCCATCGCGGAAACGACGGCCAGCGGTTGCTGCGACAAACCGGCTTATTTACCCGATTTGATTTTGGTCCAGCTGCGGGTGATCAGGCGCAGGGTAGCCGCGTCCAGGTCACTGATCGCGTAGAGCTGTTTCTTCACTTCAGCCGACGGGTAAATGCTCGGGTCGCTGGTGATGTCCTTGTCCACCAGTGGCGTGGCCGCCTTGTTGCCGTTCGGGAAACGCACGGCGTTGGTGATGCCGGCCATCACTTGCGGCTCGAGCAGGTAGTTCATGAACTTGTAGGCGGCTTCGACGTTTTCGGCATCCTTGGGAATGGCGACCATGTCGTAGAACGTACCGGCGCCTTCTTTTGGAATGGTGTAGGCCAGTTTGACCTTGTCACCGGCTTCCTGGGCGCGGGTCTTGGACTGCTCCAGATCACCCGAGTAACCGACGGCGACGCAGATGTTGCCGTTGGCCAGGTCCGAGATGTACTTGGAGGAGTGGAAGTAGGCAACCGACGGACGAATCTTCAGGAACAGGTCTTCGGCGGCTTTCAGGTCAGCCTTGTCCTTGCTGTTGGTCGGCTTGCCCAGGTAGTGCAGCGCGGCCGGAATCATCTCGGTCGGGGCGTCGAGGAAGCTCACGCCGCAGCTTTTGAGTTTCTCGATGTTTTCAGGCTTGAACACCACGTCCCACGAATCGATCTTGTCGATGCCCAGCGCAGCCTTGACCTTGGCCGGGTTGTAGCCGATGCCGATCGAGCCCCACATGTACGGGAAAGCGTGTTTGTTGCCCTGGTCGCTGGCGTCGCCAACGGCCTTGAGCAGGTCTTCGTCGAGGTTTTTCCAG
Source organism: Pseudomonas sp. 15C (assembly GCF_055484735.1). Taxonomy (NCBI): domain Bacteria; kingdom Pseudomonadati; phylum Pseudomonadota; class Gammaproteobacteria; order Pseudomonadales; family Pseudomonadaceae; genus Pseudomonas; species Pseudomonas sp. 15C. The sequence goes on from NZ_JBUDGD010000008.1 coordinate 2,416, forward strand.
TTCGGCAGTTTGGACTTGTCCAGCTCCTGGTAAACGCCGGCCTTGATTTGCTTGGCGAGGAAGTTGTTGGAAGGCACCACGATGTCGTAACCGGACTTGCCGGCCAACAGCTTGGCTTCCAGGGTTTCGTTACTGTCGAAGACGTCGTAGACGACTTTGATCCCGGTGGCTTTTTCGAAGTTGGCCACGGTGTCCGGCGCGATGTAATCGGACCAGTTGTAAACGTGCAGCACTTTGTCGTCCGCGTGAACCGCACCCGCCATCATGCCCGCCACGGACAGCGCGAGAAGTGTCTTGCCAGCAAGCTTTTTACCTAATGCCTTCATGCGTCATGCTCCAAATTTTTCTTTTTTGAACCACATTGTTCAGCGGCCGAACCCGGACAACTGGAACCGCGGCTAGTCTGGCAAGATCCGAGGCGGTCTTTCAAGGAAAGACCGGCCTTTCTGACAGCTTTGACCGAGCAAGCCGCAACCCGCTCGCTCAAAGCCTAGCACTTAGCCCTGCAGCGCACCGAGGGTCAGGTCCAGACACTTGCGTGCCTTTGTAACCAGCTCGTCAATCTCGGCTTTGCTGATCACCAGCGGCGGCGCGATGATCATCGTGTCACCCACGGCGCGCATGATCAGGCCGTTGTCGAAGCAGAACTGCCGGCAGATCATGCCCACGCCCTTACCTTCGTAACGCTTGCGCGTGGCCTTGTCCTGCACCAGCTCGATCGCCCCCAGCAGACCGACGCCGCGAACTTCACCCACCAACGGATGATCGTTCAGCTCGCGCAGACGTTTCTGCAAATACGGTGCCGTTTCGTTGTGGGCGTTCTCGATAATTTTTTCATCGCGCAGAATGCGGATGTTTTCCAGGCCCACCGCCGCTGCCACCGGATGCCCGGAGTAGGTAAAGCCGTGGTTGAAATCGCCGCCTTCGTTGAGCACCGCCACCACACTGTCACGAACGATCAGGCCCCCCATCGGGATGTAGCCGGAGGTCAGGCCTTTGGCGATGGTCATCATGTCGGGTTTGAGGTCGTAGAAATCGCTACCGAACCACTCACCGGTGCGACCGAAGCCGCAGATCACTTCGTCCGCCACAAACAGGATGTCGTATTTGGCGAGGATTTCCTTGATGCGTGGCCAGTAGGTGTCGGGCGGAATGATCACGCCACCGGCGCCCTGGATCGGCTCGGCAATAAAGGCACCGACGTTGTCGACGCCGACTTCGAGAATCTTCTCTTCCAGCTGATTGGCCGCCCAGACGCCGAACTCTTCCGGCGTCATGTCGCCGCCTTCGGCAAACCAGTACGGCTGCGCGATGTGCTCGATGCCCGGGATCGGCAAGTCGCCCTGTTCGTGCATGTAGGTCATGCCGCCGAGGCTCGCGCCGGCCACAGTCGAACCGTGGTAACCGTTCTTGCGGCTGATGATGACTTTCTTGTTCGGCTGACCCTTGATCGCCCAGTAATGGCGAACCATGCGCAGCATGGTGTCGTTGCCTTCGGAGCCGGAACCGGTGAAGAACACATGGTTCATGCCTTCCGGTGCAACGTCGGCTATCGCCTTGGCCAGTTGCAATGCCGGCGGGTGCGCAGTCTGGAAGAACAGGTTGTAGTACGGCAGTTCGCGCATCTGTTTGGCGGCAGCGTCGGCCAGTTCATCGCGACCGTAACCGATCGCCACGCACCAGAGCCCGGCCATGCCGTCGAGGATCTTGTTGCCTTCGCTGTCCCACAGGTAAACGCCCTTGGCATGGGTGATGATCCTCGGGCCCTTCTCTTTCAGTTGCTTGAAGTCGCTGAACGGGGCCAGGTGGTGATCACTGCTGAGTGCTTGCCACTCGCGGGTTTGCGGGTTGTTGCTGGTCATGCCAATTCTCCTTGTTATCGGTGAAGGCGCGCCGCCTGAGCGACGCGCCCGGCGTATCAGACGGCGAAGAGCAGGTACTCACGCTCCCAGGAACTGATCACGCGCTTGAAATTTTCATGCTCGGCCCGCTTGACCGCCACGTAGCCTGTGATGAAAGTCTTGCCGAGGTATTTCTCGACGGTCTTGCTGTTTTCCATGCGCTCCAGCGCGTCTTCGATGGTCAGCGGCAGGCGCAGGTTGCGGCGCTCGTAGCCGCGGCCCACCACAGGCGCGCTCGGGTTGAGCCCTTCGACCATGCCGATGTAACCGCAGAGCAGGCTCGCGGCGATCGCCAGGTACGGGTTGGCGTCGGCGCCCGGCAGACGGTTTTCCACGCGGCGGTTCTGCGGGCCGGCATCCGGTACGCGCAGGCCGACGGTGCGGTTTTCTTCGCCCCACTCCACGTTCACCGGCGCCGAAGTGTCCGGCAGGAAGCGGCGGAACGAGTTGACGTTGGGGGCGAACAGCGGCAGCAATTCCGGGATCAGTTTCTGCAGGCCACCGATGTGGTGCAGGAACAACTGGCTCATGGTCCCGTCTTCATTGGAGAAGACGTTCTTGCCGGTGTGGATGTCGATGATGCTCTGGTGCAAGTGCATGGCACTGCCCGGCTCGCCGGTCATCGGTTTGGCCATGAACGTCGCAGCCACGTCGTGCTTGAGCGCGGCTTCGCGCATGGTGCGCTTGAACACCAGGATCTGGTCGGCCAGCGACAGTGCGTCACCGTGACGGAAGTTGATTTCCATCTGCGCCGTGCCGTCTTCGTGGATCAGCGTATCGAGGTCCAGCTCCTGCAATTCGCACCAGTCATAGACGTCTTCGAACAGCGGATCGAATTCGTTCGCTGCTTCAATGGAGAACGACTGACGGCCGATTTCCGGGCGACCGGAGCGACCAATCGGTGGCTGCAACGGATAGTCAGGGTCGTCACTGCGCTTGGTCAGGTAGAACTCCATTTCCGGCGCGACGATCGGCTGCCAGCCCTTGTCGGCATACAGCTTGAGGACTTTCTTGAGGACGTTGCGCGGCGACAGCTCGATCGGGTTGCCTTGCTTGTCATAAGTGTCATGGATCACCTGCGCGGTCGGCTCGATGGCCCACGGCACCAGGTACACGGCGTTCTGGTCGGGGCGGCAGATCATGTCGATGTCGGCCGGGTCGAGCAGTTCGTAATAGATGTCGTCTTCGACGTAGTCGCCGGTCACGGTCTGCAACAAAACACTTTCCGGCAGACGCATGCCTTTTTCGGCGATGAACTTGTTGGTCGGGGAAATCTTGCCGCGGGTAATGCCGGTCAAGTCGGCGATCATGCATTCGACTTCTGTGATCTTGCGGTCTTTCAACCAATCGGTGAGCTGGTCGAGGTTGGTACTCATAAATGCCTCTGGGCTGAGTCTCCTGACGCGATGTCAGGCAAGTTTGACGCTGAGAGCGTCGCGTTAAAGGGGGCTTGCTCGCGCAGTGCCGGCTTACGCCTGGCACCGCGCATAGACAATGAACGAGGAGCTTACCTGCCCTTTACGCTGGCGTTGCATTTCCTGTGCACATTCAAGGCGTGCAGAATCGTGAGCACGGCTGGGGAAGCGGCACAGGCTGTGACGATGAAAGCGATCTATATTGAAAGGAGACGCCATAAACAGGATGCTGTCGTCTGCGTCCAGAATATCGGACGCTGTCGCTTGGCAGGCTGCTGCGCAGTGCAGCGACGGCAAATCGCGAGCCTTGATGGCCGCGCTACGGACGGATGGATCGCCACTGATGTGATAAGCATGCAGACCGGACTGTTGCGAGCAGTCGGTGACGCCGATTAACGGCAGGCGAGACATGAAGCACCCCGGTATTATTGCTGTTATGGGTTTGATCGGAGCTTAGCCTTGTTCATTTTTTTACACAACACCCCCGTAAAAAATACAACACGGCCTGCTCAAGCCTGCGGGTGCCCGACACATGCAGGACGCAAAAACGCCCCGAAATGCCCCATAAATGCCCTCACGGCGCTTTTTTAGGGCAAAAAAGGCCTCGCTTGACTTCGGCAGGCTGTTCGGGTTGACTGAAACCAGAAAAGATCAATGATTGATATTTTTAACAACAAAGGTGTTGCATCATGTCGGTACCCCCGCGTGCCGTTCAGCTTAACGAAGCGAACGCGTTCCTTAAGGAACATCCTGAGGTTCTGTACGTTGACCTTCTGATTGCGGATATGAATGGTGTGGTGCGCGGCAAGCGCATCGAACGCACCAGCCTCCACAAGGTTTACGAGAAAGGCATCAACCTGCCGGCCTCTCTATTTGCTCTGGATATCAATGGTTCGACGGTGGAAAGCACCGGCCTGGGCCTGGACATCGGCGACGCCGATCGTATCTGCTATCCGATCCCCGATACCCTGTGCAACGAGCCATGGCAGAAGCGCCCGACCGCGCAACTGCTGATGACCATGCACGAACTCGAAGGCGACCCGTTCTTCGCCGACCCGCGTGAAGTGCTGCGCCAGGTGGTGACCAAGTTCGACGAACTGGGCCTGACCATCTGCGCCGCGTTCGAACTCGAGTTCTACCTGATCGACCAGGAAAACGTGAACGGCCGTCCACAACCGCCACGCTCGCCAATCTCCGGCAAACGTCCGCACTCGACGCAGGTCTACCTGATCGACGACCTCGACGAATACGTCGACTGCCTCCAGGACATTCTGGAAGGTGCCAAAGAGCAAGGCATCCCGGCCGATGCGATCGTCAAGGAAAGTGCCCCGGCGCAGTTCGAAGTGAACCTGCACCACGTCGCCGACCCGATCAAGGCGTGCGATTACGCGGTCCTGCTCAAGCGCCTGATCAAGAACATCGCCTACGACCATGAAATGGACACAACTTTCATGGCCAAGCCGTACCCAGGCCAGGCAGGCAATGGTCTGCACGTGCACATTTCGATTCTGGACAAGGCCGGCAAGAACATTTTTGCCAGCGAGGATCCCGAGCAGAACGCCGCGCTGCGTCACGCGATCGGCGGTGTGCTCGAGACCCTGCCCGCGCAGATGGCGTTCCTCTGCCCGAACGTCAACTCGTATCGTCGTTTCGGCGCGCAGTTCTATGTACCGAACTCGCCGTGCTGGGGGCTGGACAACCGCACCGTGGCGATTCGCGTACCGACCGGCTCTGCCGATGCTGTGCGTATTGAACACCGCGTTGCCGGTGCCGACGCCAACCCGTACCTGCTGATGGCTTCGGTGCTGGCCGGCGTGCATCACGGTCTGGTCAACAAGATCGAGCCCGGCGCGCCTGTCGAAGGCAACAGCTACGAGCAGAACGAGCAAAGCCTGCCGAACAACTTGCGTGACGCCCTGCGCGAGCTGGACGACAGCGAGGTGATGGCCAAGTACATCGATCCGAAGTACATCGATATCTTCGTCGCCTGCAAGGAAAGCGAGCTGGAGGAGTTCGAACACTCCATCTCCGACCTTGAGTACAACTGGTATCTGCATACTGTGTAATAAGCGGTTGTAGCGTCCATAAGAACGTCGTTGGCTGTCGCAGCCAACGGCGTTTTTTTATGGCCGCCTGCGGCGGATCGCGAGCAGGCTCGCTCCCACAGGGTTCTGTTGCGTACTCAGAATTTATGTTCAACAGAGTACCTGTGGGAGCTGGCTTGCCAGCGATGGCGGCCGACAAGACAACATCGAACCCGGCTCGTACAATGCCCGCTGCCCCGCAGGAGACTTTCATGACGCGTCCCGCCACCGTCCGCAAACCCCGTGCCCGCAGTCAGGCGCGGATCGATTCGATTCTCGACGCTGCGCGCACGCTGCTGGCCGCCGAGGGCGTGGCGAGCCTGTCGATCTACAGCGTGGCCGAGCGAGCGCAGATTCCGCCCTCCTCTGTGTACCATTTCTTCGCCAGCGTCCCGGCCTTGCTCGAAGCGTTGACCGCCGACGTACACGCAGCCTTTCGCGCCTGCCTGCAAGCGCCGATTGATCATGACGCGTTGCGCGACTGGCGCGATCTGTCGCGACTGGTCGAACAACGCATGCTCGAGATCTACGGCGAAGACGCTGCGGCACGCCAGTTGATTCTCGCCCAGCACGGACTGACGGAAGTGACTCAGGCGGACCGCCAGCACGATCTGGAACTGGGCGAGCTGATGCACAAACTGTTCGACCATCACTTCGAACTGCCAAAGCTGCCGGACGACGTCGATGTGTTTGCCCTGGCGATGGAACTGGGCGACCGGGTGTATGCCCGTTCGGTGCAGCAGCATGGGCAGATCACCCCGCGCATGGCCGAGGAAGGGATGCGGGTGTTTGATGCCTATATCGGCCTGTATCTGCCGCCGTATCTGCCCAAAAGATCTTTGGTGATCTGACTGGCCTCATCGCTGGCAAGCCAGCTCCCACAGAGTTATTTGTCGGTCATAAATCACTTGTGGGAGCTGGCTTGCCAGCGATGGCCGCGCTGCCGATTTCAAGCCAGGCACAAAAAACCCCGAAGGGCTCACACCCTTCGGGGTTGTTGTTTATCCACCGGCTTACAACTTGGCGATCGACACCTCGGTGGATTTAACAAAGGCGATCACTTCACTGCCCACCACCAGTTCCAGCTCTTTGACCGAGCGAGTGGTGATCACTGAAGTGACGATGCCCGAAGCGGTCTGCACGTCGATTTCCGACAGCACGTCGCCGAGGACGATTTCCTTGATCGAGCCTTTGAACTGGTTGCGCACGTTAATGGCTTTGATAGTCATGGCATTTCTCCTGAGATCGAAATGAGCGGCAAGTGGCAAGCTACAAGCTGCAAGCAAAAGCACAGCGCCTTGACTTGCAGCTTGAAGCTCGAAGCTTGCAGCTGCTTTATTGCGCCCAACGCAATTGCGTGGGCAGAGGTGAAACGGGTTCCGGCGCCGGCGGTTCGCCGGGCAGGGACAGAAGACGGTTGAGCACTTCGGTTTCCAGTGCGGCCAGGCGATGCGAGCCACGCGCGCGTGGGCGCGGCAGTTCGACGTGCAGGTCGAGGCCGACGGCGCCGTCCTCGATCAGAATGACCCGATCGGCAATCGCCACCGCTTCGCTGACGTCGTGGGTTACCAGCAACACGGTGAAACCGTGTTGCTGCCACAGGCGTTCGATCAGTTGCTGCATCTCGATGCGCGTCAGGGCGTCCAGCGCGCCGAGTGGTTCGTCGAGCAACAGCAGGCGCGGTTTATGAATCAGCGCCCGAGCCAGGGCGACACGCTGCTTCTGGCCGCCGGACAACGCCGCCGGCCATTCATTGGCGCGATCGGCCAAGCCCACGGCTTCCAGTGCATCCAGCGCCTGCTGGCGCCAGTTGCCCTTGAGGCCAAGACCGACGTTGTCGATGATCTTTTTCCATGGCAGCAGGCGCGCTTCCTGGAACATCAAGCGGGTGTCATCGCGCGCCTCATTGAGCGGTGCGGAACCGGCGAGCAGGTCGCCGCCAGTCGGTTGATCGAGTCCGGCGAGCAAGCGCAGCAAGGTGCTTTTACCGCAACCACTGCGCCCGACCACGGCAACAAATTGCCCCGCTGGAATGTGCAAATCGATGTCGCGCAATACCTGGCGCGAGCCAAAGGTTTTCTGCAGATTGCGCAGCGCCAGCGGAATTCCGCGCAGCAAGCGTGGCGGCTGTTGAGCAGTCATACCGCACCTCCCTTGGCCACCTGATAGGCCGGGTGCCAGCGCAACCACACCCGTTCAAGCCCACGAGCGGCGAGGTCAGCCAGTTTGCCCAGCACCGCGTAAAGCAGGATCGCCAGCACCACCACGTCGGTCTGCAAGAACTCGCGGGCATTCATCGCCAGATAGCCAATACCGGAGCTGGCCGAAATGGTTTCGGCAACGATCAGCGTCAGCCACATGAAACCCAGGGCAAAGCGCACGCCAACCAGAATCGACGGCAGCGCGCCGGGCAGAATCACCTGGCGGAACAGGCTGAAACCGCTCAGGCCATAACTGCGCGCCATCTCCACCAGCGCCGGGTCGACGTTGCGGATGCCGTGATAGGTGTTGAGATAAATCGGAAACAACGTACCCAACGCGACGAGAAAAATCTTCGCCGACTCATCGATGCCGAACCACAGGATCACCAGCGGAATCAGCGCCAGATGCGGCACGTTGCGGATCATCTGCACCGAGCTGTCGAGCAAGCGTTCGCCCCATTTCGACAGGCCAGTGATAAAGCCCAGCACCAGGCCGATGCTGCCGCCGATGGTGAAGCCGAGTGCCGCGCGCCAGCCGCTGATGGCCAGGTGCGTCCAGATTTCGCCGCTGCGCACCAGACTGACGCCGGCTTCGATTACCGCCACCGGTGCCGGCAGGATCCGCGTCGACAACCAGCCGGCCGACACTGATAACTGCCACACCGCGAGCAACAACACCGGCAACGCCCAGGGCGCGAGGCTGTGGATGAATTTCTTCATGGCCGCGCCTCAGCTCTGCGATGCGGCTTTGGGCAGGATATCGTTGGCGACCATCTCGCCGAACGGGCTGACATAACCGGCGCTTTTCGGCAGTTCCGGGCGCTCGACGTCGAGGTGCGGAAACAGCAGCTCGGCGACGCGATAGGATTCTTCGAGGTGTGGATAACCGGAGAAGATGAACGTATCGATGCCCAGCTCAGCGTATTCCTTGACCCGCGCCACCACGGTCGGGCCATCGCCAACCAGTGCCGTACCGGCGCCGCCACGCACCAGACCGACGCCGGCCCACAGGTTCGGGCTGACTTCGAGGTTGTCGCGGCTACCGCCGTGCAGCGCGGCCATGCGTTGCTGACCGACCGAATCGAAGCGCGCCAGCGAAGCCTGCGCACGTTGGATGGTGTCGTCGTCCAGATGCGAGATCAGCCGATCCGCTGCTTGCCAGGCTTCGGCATTGGTTTCCCGCACGATCACATGCAGACGAATACCGAAGCGAACGGTGCGGCCGAGCTTGGCGGCCTTGGCGCGGACCTGCGCGATTTTCTCGGCCACCGCCGCCGGTGGCTCGCCCCAGGTCAGGACCATTTCCACTTGCTCGGCGGCCAGGTCCTGCGCAGCTTCCGACGAACCGCCGAAGTACAGCGGCGGACGCGGTTGCTGGATCGGTGGATAGAGCAACTTGGCGCCTTTGACGCTGATGTGTTCGCCATCGTAATCAACGGTTTCGCCTTCCAGCACGCGGCGCCAGATGCGGGTGAATTCCACCGAGGCCTGATAGCGTTCTTCGTGGTTGAGGAACAGACCGTCACCGGCCAATTCTTCCGGGTCGCCGCCAGTCACCAGGTTGAACAACGCACGACCGCCGGACAAACGATCCAGTGTTGCAGCCTGACGCGCCGCCACCGTCGGGGAAATGATCCCGGGGCGCAGGGCAACCAGAAGCTTCAGGCGCTGGGTCACTGGAATCAGCGAGGCCGCGACCAGCCACGAATCTTCGCAGGAGCGCCCGGTCGGAATCAGCACACCGCCGAAACCGAGGCGATCCGCCGCTTGCGCGACTTGCTGCAAATAACCGTGATCCACCGCGCGGGCGCCTTCGGCGGTGCCAAGGTAATGGCCGTCGCCGTGGGTAGGCAGGAACCAGAAAATATTGAGGCTCATGGAGTGGTCTCCTTGTGGATTCGAATTACTGCGCTTGAGAGCTTTGGGCCACAGCGGCCGGTGGCGTCCAGATCACGTCCTTGATGCTCAGCGGCTTGGGAATCAGCTTGAGCTGGAAGAACGTGTCGGCGATTTTCTGTTGCGCGGCGACCACTTCCGGGGTCAGGAACAGCGCGCCATAGCCCTGTCGTTTTACCGAGGTCAGGGTGATGTCTGCCGGCAGACCGAGCAGTGGCGCCACCTGTTGGGTAACGTCTTGAGGATTGGCTTTGGACCACTCGCCGACCGCGCGCACTTCTTCGACGAGGGTCTTGATCACCTCGGGATTTTTCTGCGCGTAAGGTTTGGTGGCGAGATAGAACTGGTGGTTATCGACGATGCCTTTGCCGTCACGCAGGGTATGCGCCTGCAACTGTTGTTCGGCGGCGGCCTGATACGGATCCCAGATAACCCAGGCGTCGACACTGCCGCGCTCGAACGCCGCGCGGGCATCGGCCGGTGGCAGGAACACGGTTTGAATGTCGCTGTACTTGAGGCCGGCGTCTTCCAATGCGCGCACCAACAGGTAGTGGACGTTGGAGCCTTTGTTCAGCGCGATCTTCTTGCCTTTGAGATCGGCCACCGACTTGATCGGCGAATCTTTCGGCACAAGGATCGCTTCACTGTTCGGCGCTGGCGGTTCGTAAGCCACATAGAGCAGATCGGCGCCGGCGGCCTGGGCAAACACGGGCGGGGTTTCGCCGGTCACGCCAAAGTCGATCGAGCCAACATTGAGGCCTTCGAGCAGTTGCGGGCCGCCGGGGAATTCAGTCCATTGCACGTCGACGCCTTGGGCGGCCAGACGTTTTTCCAGCGTGCCTTTGGCCTTGAGCAGCACCAGCGTGCCGTACTTCTGATAACCGATCCGCAAGGTCTCGGCTTGAGCTTGAGTCATGGCGCCGATGGACACAGCCGCAGCAAACAGAGCGACCAGACCACGACGCAAAAATACAGGGCGCATGGCGCTCTCCTTTTTGCTGTTGGGTTGTGGCTGCACCTGCTTGCCCGTTGGCGGGCGAGTAAGGCCAGTACTTCAAATTGCGATGAGGCTCAAATGCTCCAGCGAGCACTTAATAAACGTTCGTTCAACAGGCCCGGCTCCAGCGGTTTCGGCCGGCGTGTCATGGCCCCGACAAACTGCTCCAGCGCTTCATGCAGTCGCAATTCCAGGGCCGGCGCCAGTTGCGCATCGGCACTGCCTTCGCCGTAAGCGATCTGGCTGTCCTCGGCAAAAATCCCCTGGAGCATTTCCTGGGCTTTCAACGCCGAGAGCACTGGCTTGAGGGCGTAATCGACCACCAGCATGTGGGCGATGCTGCCACCGGTGGCCATCGGCAAAACGATCTTGTGGCTCAGCGCACGTTCCGGCAGCAGATCCAACAGGGTTTTCAGTGCGCCGGAAAATGAAGCCTTGTATACCGGCGTAGCGATCAGCAGGCCGTCGGCGTTTTCGATTTGTTGCAACAGGTCGAGAACCTTCGGGCTGTCGAAGCGCGCGTGGAGCAAATCTTCGGCCGGGAAGTCCCGCACCCGATAACTCACCACTTCCACCCCGTGCTGTTGCAACCAGCGTTGCGAGCGCTCCAGCAGCACCCCGGAGCGGGAGCGCAGGCTGGGGCTGCCACCCAGTGAGACGACCAGCATTGCGACGATTCCTTAAACGTTAGCGGCGATTCGCAGGTTGCGATCTCGCTTCAATGGAATGACCTTACCAGTAGATTTATATATCTATAAATCATATTTATTCATTTGGTTATGCGTTTTGGAGATATACCAACTGCCTTTATCTGGACAAAAAAAAGGCCGTCGAAACGGCCGAAATTCCCCTGCTCTGTGGTTCCGTGGTGACTGGACTATCGCCATCGCGAGCAGGCTCACTCCTACAGGGGATCGCATTCCAAATGCAGGAGTGAGCCTGCTCGCGATGGCGCCAGCGGCTACCCCGCAGAAATCATTTGTTGGGCTGCGGCGTCAGGCGCAGGTACGGCTTCACCGCGCGATAGCCTTTGGGGAAGCGCTGCTTGATCTCGTCCTCATCCTTGAGCGAAGGCACGATCACCACGTCTTCACCGTCCTGCCAGTTGGCCGGGGTGGCCACCTTGTAGTTGTCGGTGAGCTGCAGCGAGTCGATCACCCGCAGGATCTCGTGGAAGTTGCGCCCGGTGCTCGCTGGATAAGTAATGGTCAGGCGAATCTTCTTGTTCGGATCGATGACGAACAGCGAGCGCACGGTCAGGGTGTCACTGGCGTTCGGATGGATCAGGTCGTAGAGGTCGGAAACCTTGCGATCGGCATCGGCCAGGATCGGAAAATTGACCACGGTGTTCTGGGTTTCGTTGATGTCTTCGATCCACTTGTGGTGCGAATCCACCGGGTCGACCGACAGCGCAATGGCTTTGACGCCGCGCTGGCTGAACTGGTCCTTGAGCTTGGCGGTGAAGCCCAGTTCGGTAGTGCACACCGGGGTGAAGTCCGCCGGATGAGAGAACAGCACGCCCCAGCTATCGCCCAGCCATTCGTGGAAACGAATCTTGCCGGCGCTGGAATCCTGTTCGAAATCGGGGGCGATGTCGCCAAGTCTGAGGCTCATGATGCGGCTCCTGTTGGAGTTGTTGGAGACCTCAACTGTAGCTCGGGATTTGCCATGATGAAAAAGAATAAATAACGAGATATTTATATCTTTATTGAATATTAAACTTCTGTTCACTGGACGCTCGGCGGCATCGCGACGAACATCGGTTCCAAGGTTCGAGAAGGCCTTGAGTTGCAGTAAAGAGGGAAATTCGGGACAGGCTTACGGGGGTGGGCCTGACCCGAAAACGCAAAAGCCCCGTCCGGCGCAATGCCGGACGGGGCTTTTTTTACGTCTGCGAATCGAACCGTGCTATTACAACAGCGGGATCGAGTAGCTGACGATCAGGCGGTTTTCGTCCTGCGAACGGGTGTTCGGCAGGTCGGTGCGCCATACAGCGTTTTTCCACATCAGGCCGACGTTCTTGAACGGACCTTCCGGCACTACGTAGCCGATAGTGAAGTCGCGTTCCCACTCGGAACGGTTCGACGCGTTTTCGCGACCGTTGCTGCCAACGGTGTCGATGCTGTCGCCCTTCAGGTAAACCACACCGGCGGTCAGGCCAGGTACGCCAACCTTGGCGAAGTCGTAGGAGTAGCGAGCTTGCCAGGTTTTCTCACCGGCACGGCCGAACTTCTGGATCTGCATGTCGGTGATGGTGTAGTTCGACGAACCGTCGCCCTGGTTCAGCCAAGGGAAGTCGCTGCTACCGTTGGAAACCTGATAGCCGCCACCGAAGGTGTGGCCGGCAACGGTATACAGGAACAGGCCGCTGTACAGGTTGTTGTCGACTTCGCCACGACCGTTACGGAAACCGGTGTAGTTACCCGAGCTGTAGTAAGCCGAATCGGTGCCGTTCTTGCCGTCGTCGGAGCTGTTGAAATAACGCAGGTCAGACTTCAACACGCCCGGGCCGATCGACCAGTTGTGTACCAGACCCAGGAAGTGCTGCTTGTAGAAGTCTTCCAGGTTGCCGTAGTAGTACTGGGCAGTCAGGTCTTTGGTGATCTTGTAGTCACCACCGGCATAGATGAACTTGTTGCTGTCACGGAACGCCGTGCCACGGGAGTTGGCGCCGCCGATCGAGAGGTTTTCGTTGTTGCTGGAGTTACGACCTTTTACCGCTTCGATCTGACCGCCGACCAGGGTCAGGTCCTTGATCTCGCCGGAAGTGATCTGGCCGCCCTGCCAGGTTTGTGGCAACAGACGACCGTCGTTGGTCACGATGACCGGCAGTTTTGGCTGCAGGGTGCCCAGCTTCAGTTCGGTCTGGGAGATCTTGGCTTTGGCAGTCAGACCCAGGCTGGAGAAGTTGTCCACGGCTTCGCCGTTGGACTCGCTCGGGAACACGGTGCCGCCGTAAGCGGTGCCGCTGTTGCCGTTGGTGCCGCCGCCCGAATCCAGACGGATGCCCAGCAGGCCGATGGCGTCAAGGCCGAAACCGACAGTGCCCTGGGTGTAACCGGAGATGAAACGCAGATCGAAGCCTTGGCCCCACTCTTCGTTCTTGTTGGCGCCAGTGCCATCACGGTTGTCCGTGTTGATGTAGAAGTTGCGCAGCCCCAGAGTTGCCTTGCTGTCTTCGATGAAACCGGCGGCGCCTGCCTGCTGCGCCATAACCCCAACGGCCACGGCCAGGGCCAAGGTGGACTTGTTCATGTATCGCTCCTCTCGTTCTAATTCTTGTGTTCCTGGTTCGGGGTCGATTTGCCCTGAATCCTAAGATTCGCGATTAGCGCCAGACCGTGACTGCCAAGTCAATCGTAACCTTGTGTGTCTACGACCATCGTCTAATCGCCAGTGATTGGGTCCCTGCAGAGTAAAGACATCCTGATAAAGCGAAAAAGAATTTATTCGCTCTTTTTCATACCATTCGGGCATATGGCCGAATAATGGCCATCTCCAGCGGGAAACAGCGTATCGGCAACTAAGCTCATTCCTAAATGGTATTTGTTGACCTTTTTTTAGATCGATTAGCTTTGCCGTGCTCCCACCTACGTCAAACCCTATCGAAAAGGCGACGCATCATGGCGAAACGCGCACTATCAAGTCAATTTGTTACAGTTTGTGTGTCGGCAGTGTTTTCTTTTTCCGCACATGCCGCCGGTCTGACCGTGGGTTATCAGACGGGCATCGACCCGAGCAAAGTGCCCCAGGCGGACGGCGTCTATGAGGAGGCCATCGGCGAAAAGATCGACTGGCGGCGCTTCAACAGCGGCCCGGAAGTTGTGACAGCCATTGCTTCGGGTGATGTGCAGATCGGCAATCTCGGTTCGAGCCCGCTGGCAGCAGCGGCGTCGCGCAATCTGCCGATCGTGGCGTTTATTGTTTCGGCGCAGATCAATGCCGCCGAAGCCTTGGTGGTGCGCAATGGCAGTGGCATTGACAAGCCGCAGGATCTGATCGGCAAAACCATCGCCACGCCGTTCGTGTCCACTTCTCACTACAGCCTGCTCGGGGCGTTGAAACACTGGGGCCTGACGACCTCGCAAGTCAAAGTGGTCAACCTGCAACCGGCAGAGATTGCCGCTGCATGGAAGCGTGGCGACATCGATGGGGCGTTTGTCTGGTCACCGGCGCTGGGTGAAATTCGCAAGACCGGCAAGACCCTGACTGACGCCGCGCAGGTCGGCCAGTGGGGCGCGCCGACTTTCGAAGTTTGGGTTGCGCGCAAGGATTTCGCCGAGAAGCATCCCGACGTCGTGGCGAAATTCGCCAAGGTCACGCTGGACTCGTTCGCTGATTACGCCGCGCACAAAGACAGCTGGACGGCCGACTCGGTGCCGGTACAGAAAATCGCCAAACTGACCGGTGCCAATGCCGCCGATGTACCGGAATTGCTCGCCGGCTCGACCTTCCCGGATGCGAAGGCGCAGCAAACCACAGCGCTGCTGGACGGCGGCACGGCGAAGGCGATTGGCGAGACGGCAAAATTCCTCAAGGAACAGGGCAAGGTCGAAACGGTGCTGACGGATTATTCGCCGTATGTCAGTGCGAAATTCATCGCGCACTAAAAAGCTTCGCGAGCAGGCTCGCTCCCACAGGGTTCACTGAACAAATGTGGGAGCGAGCCTGCTCGCGAATGGCGTGACGCGATTACAGCGTCTTTTCGAAAATCTTCGAATTGCGCTGATAGTTGTACAGCGAAGCCCGCGCCGCTGGCAGGCGCTCGACGCTGCTCGGTTCGAAACCGCGCTCGCGGAACCAGTGTGCAGTACGCGTGGTGAGCACGAACAAGGTTTTCAAACCCTGCGCCCGCGCACGGGTTTCGATGCGCTCAAGCAATTCATCACCGCGACCGCCATGGCGATACTCCGGGTTCACCGCCAGGCAAGCCAGCTCGCCGGCATCGGAATCGGCAATCTGGTACAGCGCCGCGCAGGCGATGATCATGCCTTCACGCTCGACCACGCTGAACTGCTCGATCTCGCGTTCCAGCACTTCACGCGAGCGGCGCACCAGAATGCCCTGCTCTTCCAGCGGACTGATCAGGTCGAGCAAGCCGCCGACATCTTCAATCGCCGCCTCGCGGACCAGCTCGAATTGCTCCTGCGCGACCAGCGTACCGCCGCCGTCACGGGTGAACAGTTCGGTTAGCAGCGCGCCGTCTTCGGCGTAGCTGACGATATGGCTGCGCGCTACGCCGCCACGGCAGGCTTCGGCAGCCGCGTCGAGCAACTCCGCCTGATAATTGCTCATGCCCAGACGCTGCAAATGCGCTGGTACTTGCTGTGGACGCAGTTCGCGCACCAGTTTGCCGTTCTCGTCGATCAGGCCGAGTTCTGCGCCGAACAACAGCAGTTTATCCGCACCCAGATCGATGGCGGCGCGGGTGGCGACGTCTTCGCATGCAAGGTTGAAGATTTCACCAGTTGGCGAGTAGCCCAGCGGCGACAGCAGCACGATCGAGCGCTCGTCGAGCAGGCGATTGATGCCCTTGCGATCGACCCGGCGCACTTCGCCGGTGTGGTGATAATCAACGCCTTCGAGCACGCCGATTGGCCGCGCGGTAACGAGGTTGCCGCTGGCCACGCGCAGGCGTGAGCCCTGCATCGGCGAGGAAGCCATGTCCATCGACAGCCGCGCTTCGATGGCGATGCGCAACTGGCCGACCGCGTCGATCACGCATTCCAGCGTCGCCGCGTCGGTGATGCGCATGCCGTGATGGTAATGCGGGGTCAGTCCGCGTGCGGCGAGGCGGGTTTCGATCTGTGGACGCGAGCCATGCACCAGCACCAGGCGCACGCCGAGGCTGTGCAGCAACACCAGGTCGTGGACGATGTTGCCGAAATTCGGATGCTCGACGCCGTCGCCGGGCAGCATGACGACGAAGGTGCAATCGCGGTGAGCATTGATGTAAGGGGACGCGTGACGAAGCCAATTGACGTATTCGGGCATGAACCTGGGCCTGTAAATAAAGAGCAGCCGAAAAAGGGGCGAAACGAAAAAACGCACAGCGGGCTGATGGTTATCGTCGGAACAGGCTTGGCGACACGCGCGCTCTCCTCATGAATACGAGTTGGGGGACTGGCAATTTACAGTCTTTGTTCGGATAAAACACAGTTCCCCTGTAGGCCTTCGTCTGCTCGCGATAGCGCAATTCCAGTCAACATCTTCGGTGACTGACTCACCGCTATCGCGAGCAGGCGAAGGCCTACAGGTACAGCGTTCAATTCACACAGGTTGGTCCGGGCTCAGGCAGTAATGTTCAATCAACTGCCGCAATAGCTGCACGGTAGGCTGCAAACGTGACATTTCAAGGTATTCGCCGGGCTGGTGGGCACAGGCGATGTCGCCGGGGCCGAGCACGATGGTTTCGCAGCCAAGGCGCTGAAGATAAGGCGCTTCGGTGCCGAACGCCACTGCTTCGGCGCGATGGCCGGTGAGCTTTTCGGCGATGCGCACCAATTCAGCGTCTTCGCTCTGCTCGAACGGCGGCACTTCCGGGAACAATGGTTTGTAGTCGATCCTGACCTGATGCCGCTCGGCCACAGGGTTGAGCTTGCGCAGGATTTCCGCACGCAGGACTTTCGGGTCCATGCCCGGCAGCGGGCGCAGGTCGAATTCAAGCGAACACTGGCCACAGATGCGATTGGGGTTATCACCCCCATGGATGCAGCCGAAGTTCAGGGTCGGCTGCGGCACGCTGAATTGCGGGTTGTTGAATTCGCGCTGCCACAACAGGCGCAGGCCGCGCAACTCGCCGATCGCATCGTGCATGGCTTCGAGGGCGCTGTGGCCCAGCCGCGGGTCCGACGAATGCCCGCTCTGCCCGAGAATGTCGATGCGCTCCATCATGATGCCTTTGTGCATGCGGATCGGCTTGAGCCCGGTCGGTTCGCCAATCACCGCCGCACGGCCCAGCGGTTGCCCGGCCTCGGCCAGCGCACGGGCGCCGGACATTGAGCTTTCTTCATCGCAGGTGGCGAGAATCAGCAGCGGTTGCTTGAACGGCTGATCGAGCAGCGGCTGCACCGCCTCGATGATCAGCGCGAAGAAGCCTTTCATGTCGCAGCTGCCGAGACCGACCCAGCGGCCATCGACTTCGGTGAGTTTCAGCGGATCGGTCTGCCACAGGGCGTCGTCATACGGCACCGTGTCGCTGTGCCCGGCCAGTACCAGCCCGCCGGGGCCGCTGCCGATACTGGCGAGCAAATTGAATTTGCCCGGGCTGACTTGCTGGATATCGCAGGCAAAGCCCAGATCGCCCAGCCAACCGGCAAGCAGGTCGATCACCGCCCGGTTGGATTGATCGAGGCTCGGTTGGGTACAGCTGACCGATGGCGCGGCAATCAGCGCAGCGAACTGGTCTTGCATGGATGGCAAAGGCATCGCTGACTCCAACTCCCGGATTGAGGTCCATCATAGAACCATCCGGCGCTCGGAATAAACCGCCGCAGGGCGTAGGAAGTTTGACTCCTGTACACTGCACGGCCTTGGCAGCCACACATTCCCCCGGCTGCGCTCCCGATATCCTGGATTTTCCGGCCATGCAGAAAGAAACCGAAATCAAACTCCGCGTCAGCCGCGAAACCCTCGCCGCGCTGCGCGAGCACCCGCTCCTGAAGAAACGCAACAAAAGTGGCTGGGAACGCCGTGAGTTGATGAACCAGTACTTCGACACCCCGGAGCGTGATCTGGCCCAGGCCAAGGTCGCCCTGCGCCTGCGCAAGGATGGCGACGAGGTCATCCAGACCCTGAAGACACGCGGCCAGAGCGTCGCCGGTCTGTCCGAGCGTAACGAGTACGACTGGAAACTGCCGAAAGCCAAGCTCGATGTGAAGAAACTCGACGGCGAATGCTGGCCCGAGTCGCTGGCCGAGCTGGACAAGAAAACCCTCAAGCCGATCTTCACCACCGATTTCGTCCGCGAGCGCGCCGAAATCGCCTGGGGCCGTGGCAAGACCAAGGTGGTCATCGAAGCCGCACTGGACCTCGGTCACGTGGTGGTCGGCAAGCAGAAAGAAGAAATCTGCGAGCTGGAACTGGAACTGCGCGAAGGCGAGCCTGCCGCGCTGCTCGAACTGGCCGCCGAACTGGCTGAAACCCTCGCCTTGATGCCGTGCGACATCAGCAAGGCTGAACGTGGTTATCGCCTGTACGACGCCAACAGCTATTCGCTGAGCCTGCCGGCGCCGCAACTGACCCCGGAAACCCAACTCGACGACGCCTTCGCCGCGCTGAGCTGGCACTTGCTCGGCAGCAGCCAGCGTCTGGCCGAACAATATCGTTTCAACGGCCACTGGCGCCTGCTGCAGGACTGGGTCGAGAACCTCGCAGAAATGCGCGCCCTGCTCAGCAGCCTCGGCCAGGCCGCACCGCGTCAGTCGACCCACGACTTGCGTGTGGCGCTGGATGCGTTGCTGGAAGACTGGCGCCCGCTGGTGCAGGTCGGCATCGAAGACGAGGACGTGCGCAAAGCCGCGCCGGAGCAGTTCCTCGAAGAACTCGAAGATCCGCGCTGGGGCCTGTTCTCGCTGAGCACGTCGCGCTGGTTGCTGGCCCGCACCTGGACCGCCGACCGCAACGTGCGCGGCAACCGTCAGGGTGGCGCGCAGTTGCACAGCTGGTTGCCGCGCCTGCTCGGCGAAGAAGCCACAGCCCTGCAACTGCAGCGCTATCAGCAACAGCCGGAAGACCTCGCTGAACAACTGCCGCGCATCGAGCGCATTCAGGTCTGGCTGCACCACGCGCGCAATGTGCTGGAGATTCCGGAAATGGATCGCCTCTACGGCGAGCTGAACAAGTTGGCGCAACTGGCCAACGAGCCGACCATCACCGACGAACTGCTCGACGCGCGCAAGCAACAGGCGATTGCGGTTTACCAGAATCGCGCGTGGAAAATGCTCCTGCGCATGTAATTCCGCCATCGCCAGCAGGCTGGCTCCCACAATGGTTTTGTGTGCACCACAAATCCCTGTGGGAGCTAGCCTGCTGGCGATGAGGCCCGCCGCCTTACTCTCAGACCGGCAGGCTGGTAGTGGATTTGATTTCCGACAACGCCACTATCGAATTCACTTCCTGTATCCCCGGCACCAGCGACAGTTTTTCAAAGAAAAACCGCTCATACGCCTCGATGTCCGCCGCAACAATGCGCAACAGGAAATCCACCGCGCCCATCAGCACATAACATTCCAGCACTTCCGGGAAGCCGCGAATCGCCTCGGTGAATTCGGTGAAATTCGAACGCCCGTGGGCGTTGAGTTTGATCTCGGCGAAGATCTGCGTGTTCAGGCCAATCTTCTTGCGGTCGAGCAAGGTCACCTGAGCGCGAATGATCCCCTCCTCCTTCATCCGCTGAATCCGCCGCCAGCACGGCGACTGCGACAGCCCAACCTGCTCGGCGATCTGCGCGCTGGACAGCGAAGCGTCCTCTTGCAGCAGGGCAAGTATCTTGCGGTCGTAGGCGTCCAGTTCGCTGTGCATAGAAAAACCTCGGAAATCAAATAATGTGAATTGATCACATCGATCAATTGCCAATATCACCGATTTTAGCCAAGAAATACCCCGCAGCGAATGTAAAAATTTCCCCAGTGATCTGGAGACTTGCCATGCCGCACCTTGAAGCCGTAAACAGCGCCCCGCCCCGCGCCGACGTCTGGAATGTCAGCAACGCCCATTGCCTGGCGCAATATCAGATTCTTGCCGAGGCCGAGCCGGATCTGTTGGTGCGGGTGCTGAACCTGTTCGCCTTGCAGTTTCTTACGCCCGAGCAAGTCAACGTGCAGCGCACGGACGATCTGCTGTCGATCAAACTGGTCATGGGCGGCCTGAGCTGGCACCGCGCACAAGTGATCGCGGAAAAACTTCGTAACCTGATCAGCGTCTGCTCGGTCAATCTGCAGAACGCCGACAGCGCCTGGCAGGCGCCGGCAAAGGCAGCCGGCTGACAAATCCGGCAACGGCTTCGTCGGGTAGTGGCCCAACGGTCAGCAGGGCCAAGGCTATTCTTTTGCGCAATGTCGCTTGAAAAGGAAGCCCGCATGTCCGTTCAACTCGCTATTCAGGACCGCTGGCTGGACCTCAATGAAGTGCTGCGCGAGCTGGTCGCACAGGGCTTTATCTGCCAGGACGCCGCCGAGCAGGCGTTGAATGCGCGTCGCCGCCACGCTGCGCACGCACAGATGCATCCACTGGAATTCATCGCCAGCCAGCAACTCGACGACCTCAGCCGCCCGGGCAAGCACCTGGACCTGGAAAGCCTGACCCTGTGGCTGGCGCAACAGGCCGGCCAGCCGTACCTGCGTATCGATCCGCTGAAAATCAACGTCGCTGCGATCACGCCGTTGATGTCCTACGCCTTCGCCCAGCGGCACAAGATTCTGGCCGTGGCCGTGGACCGCGACTCGGTGACGGTCGCCAGCGCTCAGCCGTACGTCACCGGTTGGGAGGCCGACCTGACCCATGTACTGAAGTTGCCGATCAAACGGGTGGTGGCCAATCCGGCAGACATCCAGCGTTTCAGCGTCGAGTTTTTTCGTCTGGCGAAATCGGTCAGCGGCGCCAGCAATGCCGATGCGCAGGGCGGCAACCTCGGCAATTTCGAACAACTGCTCAACCTCGGCGCCAGCGATCAGGAGCCGGACGCTAACGATGCGCATATCGTCAACATCGTCGACTGGCTGTTCCAGTACGCCTTTCAGCAGCGCGCCAGCGATATCCACATCGAACCGCGCCGCGAGCAAGGCACCGTGCGTTTTCGCATCGACGGCGTGCTGCACAATGTCTATCAATTCCCGCCGCAGGTGACCATGGCGATTGTCAGTCGCCTGAAAAGCCTCGGCCGCATGAACGTTGCGGAAAAGCGCAAACCCCAGGACGGCCGGGTCAAGACCAAGACCCCGGACGGCGGCGAAGTGGAGCTGCGCCTGTCGACGCTGCCTACGGCGTTCGGCGAGAAAATGGTCATGCGCATCTTCGACCCGGAAGTGCTGCTCAAGGATTTCGATCAACTGGGCTTCAGCACCGACGACCTGCGCCGCTGGCAGGACATGACCCGCCAGCCCAACGGCATCATTCTGGTCACCGGGCCGACCGGCTCGGGCAAGACCACCACGCTGTACACCACGTTGAAAAAACTGGCGACCCCGGAGGTCAACCTCTGCACCATCGAAGACCCGATCGAGATGGTCGAGCCGGCCTTCAACCAGATGCAGGTACAGCACAACATCGAGCTGAGTTTTGCCGCCGGCGTGCGCGCATTGATGCGCCAAGACCCGGACATCATCATGATCGGCGAGATCCGCGACCTTGAAACCGCAGAAATGGCGATTCAGGCCGCGCTTACCGGGCACTTGGTGCTGTCGACCCTGCACACCAATGACGCGCCCAGCGCGATCAGCCGTATGCTCGAACTCGGCGTGCCGCATTACCTGATCAAGGCCACGGTGCTTGGGGTCATGGCCCAGCGGCTGGTGCGCACTCTGTGCCCGCACTGCAAGGCGCCGCAGACGCTGGACGAGGACGACTGGCAGACGCTGACCCGGCCCTGGCAGGCGCCGCTGCCGGGTCATGCGCAACGGGCAATCGGCTGTGTCGAATGTCGCGATACCGGTTATCGCGGCCGCGCCGGGGTTTACGAAATCATGCAACTGAGCGACAGCCTCAAGGCGTTCATCACCCCGGACACCGATCTCACGGCGATCCGCCGTCAGGCCTTCAAGGAAGGCATGCGCAGCCTGCGCCTGTCCGGCGCACAGAAAGTCGCGGCGGGGCTGACCACGGTTGAGGAAGTGTTGCGGGTGACACCGCAAAGCGAGCAGAGCTAGTGCGCCACGGAACCGGATCCGGGAACGGCGATCCAACGCCGTAGTCAATCCCCCAGGAGTCACCTCATCATGCGTCTCAAACTTGCTGTCGCCACCATGGCCCTGTTGTCCCTTCCTGTCGGTTCGGCCATGGCGGACAGCTTTTGGCGTAACGTCATCTCGTCCGGCGCCACCACCGGCTCCACTTATCTGACCTTCAAGGATCACAAGCTGATCGTCGCCGCCCAGGACGACGCCGGCAGCTTCGTCGCCAGCGACGGCGGCATTCGTGGCCCGTACCTGGAAGCGGCGATGCAGAAAGTCCGCGCCGACAATCCAGGCCTGCAAGCGTCGGACATGGACTTGGCGAACGCGATCCTCGCGAAGAATGCCGTGGCTTCTGAGTAAGCCTTTCGCGTATGAAAATGCCGCTCGACTGAGCGGCATTTTTTTGCCCGAATTTCCCAACCGCCACCGCCTCCTGTAGGCCTTCGCCTGCTCGCGATAGCGGTCTGCCAGTCAGCCTTTTCAGAGACTGATACACCGCTATCGCGAGCAGGCGAAGGCCTACAAGGGACCGGTGTGAATCAGCGGTAATCATCCACCGGGACACAGGCGCAATACAGATTGCGATCGCCGTAAACGTTATCCACCCGATTCACCGCCGGCCAATATTTGTGCAACCGGGTATGCGCATCCGGCGTAACGGCCCGTTCGATGCTGTAGGGCCGTGCCCAGACGCCGGTGACATCGGCCAAGGTATGCGGCGCGCGCTTGAGCGGGTTGTCTTCTGCGGGCCAATTACCGTTCTGCACTTCGCTGATTTCCGCGCGAATGCTCAGCATGGCACCGATAAACCGGTCCAGTTCGGCCTTGGATTCGCTCTCGGTCGGTTCGACCATCAACGTGCCCGGCACCGGAAAGGACATGGTCGGGGCGTGGAAACCGTAATCCATCAGACGCTTGGCCACGTCTTCTTCGCTGATGCCGGTCTGCGCTTTCAGCGGACGCAGATCAAGAATGCACTCATGCGCCACCCGCCCGTTACGCCCGGTGTAGAGCACCGGGAACGCGCCGGATAAATGCTCGGCCAGATAATTCGCCGCCAGAATCGCCACTTCACTGGCATCGGCCAGTTGCGGACCCATCATGGCGATGTACATCCAACTGATCGGCAAAATGCTCGCACTGCCCCACGGCGCCGCACTGACTGCGCCGTTCTGCGCCAGCGGCCCGTCGATCGGCACCACCGGATGGTTGGCCACGAACGGCGCCAGGTGCGCACGAATACCAATCGGCCCCATGCCCGGCCCGCCACCACCGTGCGGGATGCAGAAGGTCTTGTGCAGATTCATGTGCGAGACATCGGCACCGATGTCCGCCGGCCGCGCCAGGCCGACCTGCGCATTGAGGTTGGCACCGTCCATGTACACCTGACCGCCATGCTGATGGATTACTTGGCAGATCTCGCTGATGCCCTCTTCGTACACCCCGTGGGTCGACGGATAAGTCGCCATCAGACACGACAGTTTGTTTCCCGCTTCAGCGGCTTTGGCTTTCAGATCATCGAGGTCGACGTTACCGGCCTGGTCGCACTCGACGATGACCACGCGCATGCCAGCCATCTGCGCCGACGCCGGATTGGTGCCATGGGCTGACGCCGGAATCAGGCAGATGTCCCGCGCACCCTGCTGGCGACTCTCGTGGTATTTGCGGATCGCCAGCAGCCCGGCGTATTCGCCCTGCGCGCCCGAATTGGGCTGCATGCAGATCGCATCGAAGCCGGTGATCGCGCACAGCCAACGCTCCAGCTCTTCGATCATCAACGTATAACCCAGCGCCTGCTCGCGCGGTACGAACGGGTGCAGGTTGGCGAACTGCGGCCAGGTGATCGGAATCATTTCGCTGGTGGCGTTGAGTTTCATCGTGCAGGAGCCCAGCGGGATCATCGACTGGTTGAGCGCCAGATCCTTGTTCTCCAGTTGCTTGAGATAGCGCAGCATCTCGGTTTCGCTGTGATGGACGTTGAACACCGGATGACGCAGGTACGGCGTGGTGCGTTGCAGGTCGTCAGGAATTCCCGAGGCGACTTCTTCGGCATCCAGCGCGTCGACGTCCAGACCGTGATCAGCGCCGAGCAGCACATCGAACAGTCGCGCCACAGTGCTTTCATCGCAGGTTTCGTCGAGACTCAGACCGAGGTGGCCACGGCCCAGAATGCGCAGATTGATCTGCGCCGCCTTGGCACTTTCGATGATCGCGGTCTGCGCCCCGCCGACGTCCAGCGTCAGCGTATCGAAGAATTGCGCGTTGACCCGCTTGATCCCATGGCGTTCAAGCCCCGCAGCGAGAACGCAGGTCAGCCGATGCACACGCTGGGCGATGCGCCGCAAACCTTCCGGGCCGTGATACACCGCGTAGAAACTGGCGATGTTGGCCAGCAGCACCTGTGCGGTGCAGATGTTCGAATTGGCTTTTTCGCGGCGGATATGTTGCTCGCGGGTTTGCAGGGCCATGCGCAGCGCGACGTTGCCCCGGGCATCTTTCGACACGCCGATGATCCGCCCGGGAATCGCCCGTTTGTATTCTTCGCGGCTGGCAAAAAACGCCGCGTGCGGGCCGCCATAACCCATCGGCACGCCAAAACGCTGGGACGAACCGAACACCACGTCTGCGCCCAGTTCACCCGGCGGCGTCAGCAGCAACAGGCTCAACAGATCGGTGGCGACGCAGGCCAGCGCCTGCTGCGCATGCAGGTGGTCGATCAACGGCCGCAAATCGCGGATCTCTCCGTGGGTGTCGGGATACTGCAGCAGCGCGCCGAACACCACGTGCTCTTGCAAATTCTCCACAGCGTCGACGATCAGCTCGAAGCCGAAACCTTCAGCGCGTGTCTGCACCACAGAAAGGGTTTGTGGATGGCAATTTTCATCGACAAAAAACACATTGCTCTTCGATTTCGCGACGCGCTTGGCCAGCGCCATGGCCTCAGCCGCCGCCGTGGCTTCATCGAGCAGCGAGGCGTTGGCCAGTTCGAGGCCGGTAAGGTCGATGGTCAGTTGCTGGAAATTCAACAGCGCTTCGAGCCGGCCCTGAGCGATCTCTGGTTGATACGGCGTGTACGCGGTGTACCAGCCGGGATTTTCCAGCACGTTGCGCAGAATCACCGTCGGCGTCAGGGTGCCGTGATAGCCCATGCCGATCAGGCTGGTCCAGAGCTGATTCTGCTCGGCATAACCACGCAGTTTCGCCAGCGCCGCCGGTTCATCAAGGGCCGCTGGCAAGTCCAGCGCACGGTTGAAGCGAATCCCCGGCGGCACGGTCTGCTCGATCAGTTCGACCCGACTGCCGAGGCCGAGGCTGTCGAGCATCGCCTGCTGCTCGGCGGCATCCGGGCCGAGGTGACGGCGGGCAAAGGCATCGGGATCGCGTAACTGACGCAGGGACGGCAACTGGGACATGACGGGCTCTCCTGGCGGGTGCTGGGCGTCAAGGCGACACGGTCAAACCAGCATAGCAGTCTGTATGACAAGCTATTTCAAGTGCAGCGCATAACCCTGTAGGAGTGAGCCTGCTCGCGATAGCGTTGTGACAGTCAGCATAAGGTGTCTGAAAGAACGCTATCGCGAGCAGGCTCACTCTTACAGGGGATTTGTGTCGGGCACAAAAAAGCCCCGACGAATCGGGGCTTTGGATATGGCTGACGACTTACTCGCCGATGGCAGCCTTGTACGCCGCCGCATCCAGCAGCTTGTCCAGCTCGGCCTTGTCGCTTGGCTTGAGCTTGAAGATCCACGCGCCATACGGATCGGAGTTGAGCAGCTCGGGCGACCCGCCCAGCTCTTCGTTGATCGCGATGACTTCACCGCTGACCGGGGCATAAATGTCGGAAGCGGCTTTCACCGACTCGACCACGCCGGACTGATCGCCCGCAGCGAACACCTTGCCCACTTCGGTCAGTTCAACGAACACCACATCACCCAGCGCTTCCTGTGCGTGATCGCTGATGCCCACCGTGACGGTGCCGTCGGCTTCCAGACGCGCCCATTCGTGACTTTCGGCAAAACGCAGTTCGGCAGGGATATCGCTCATGTTCAGTGTCCTCAGGAATTGGTCAGCGGTCGGCCCGCCGGAAAAAGGTTAGATCAAAGTCTTGCCATGGCGCACGAAGGTCGGTCTGACCACTCGCACCGGGTACCACTTGCCACGGATTTCCACTTCGGCGCGGTCGGCAGTCGCCATCGGTACACGCGCCAGGGCAATCGATTTGCTCAGCGTAGGAGAGAAACTACCACTGGTGATCTCCCCTTCGCCAACATCAGCGATACGCACCACCTGATGAGCGCGCAAAACACCGCGCTCTTCCAGCACCAGGCCCACCAGTTTTTGCGCCACGCCGGCGGTTTTTTCCGCCTCCAGCGCCGCGCGACCGATGAACTGGCGCGAGGCCGGTTCCCAGGCGATGCTCCAGGCCATGTTCGAGGCCAGCGGCGAAACGTCCTGATGAATGTCTTGCCCGTAGAGGTTCATTCCGGCCTCGACCCGCAAGGTGTCGCGGGCGCCGAGGCCGATCGGGGAAATCCCGGCGCCGACCAGATCGTTGAAGAAACCCTGCGCCTGATCGGCCGGCAGGCAGATTTCCAGGCCATCCTCGCCGGTGTAACCGGTGCGCGCGATAAACCAGTCGCCGTCGCAATAGCCTTCGAAGGGTTTGAGCTGCTGGATCAGGGCCGCGCGAGACTGGGTCACCAGCTCGGCAATCTTGTGCCGGGCCTGCGGGCCCTGAATGGCGAGCATCGCCAGCTCGCGGCGTTCATGCAACTGCACGTCATAACCGCCGAGTTGCGCGTTCATCCACGCCAGATCCTGATCGCGGGTGGAGGCGTTGAACACCAGCCGGTACGCGTCGTCGAGACGGTAAACGATCATGTCATCGACGATGCCGCCGCGCTCATTGAGCATGGTGCTGTACAACGCCCGGCCGGGGCGGTGCAGGCGGTCGACGTCGTTGGCCAGCAAATGCTGAAGCCAGGCTTTGGCCTGGGTGCCGCTGACATCGATCACGGTCATGTGGGAAACATCGAACACCCCGCAATCGCGGCGCACTTCGTGGTGCTCCTCGACCTGCGAGCCGTAATGCAGTGGCATGTCCCAACCGCCAAAATCGACCATCTTCGCGCCGAGGGCGAGGTGCAGGTCATACAGAGGCGTACGCTGTCCCATGGGTTTCTCCTTCCGGGCGTGGCGAAGGTGCGGACCGCCGCCATGCGGACGAAAGCCTTGATGAACAGGGCTTTCAGCCGATTCCAGCGTACGGGTCTGTCAGACGGACCGCTCCGAATGCCGCGCATTGTAGCCGCATGATGTAGGACTGACGACTAAGTGTTTCGGTGCGCGGAGCGCCTGATCAATCCGATAACCGGCAACAGACCGACCAACACCAGCGTCAGTGCCGGCAACGATGCCCGCGCCCACTCGCCTTCGCTGGTCATTTCAAAGATGCGCACCGCCAGCGTGTCCCAGCCAAACGGGCGCATCAGCAGGGTTGCGGGCATTTCCTTGAGCACATCGACGAACACCAGCAACGCCGCGCTCAACGTGCCGGGCAGCAACAACGGCAGATACACTTTGAAAAACAGTCGCGGCCCACTGACACCCAGGCTACGTGCCGCTTCGGGCAAAGACGGCCGTATACGCGCCAGACTGCTTTCCAGCGGGCCGTACGCGACGGCAACAAAACGCACCAGATAGGCCATCAGCAAAGCCGCCAGACTGCCTAGCAGCAGGGGTTTGCCCGCACCGCCCAACCAGCCCGAAAGCGGAATCACCAGTTCGCGATCCAGATAGCTGAAGGCGAGCATGATCGACACTGCCAGCACCGAGCCCGGCAGCGCGTAACCAAGGTTGGCCAGGCCGACGCCGCTGTTGATTGTCGGCGTCGGCGCCAGCCGCCGGGCGAAAGCCAGCAGCAAGGCGACGCTGACAGTGATCAACGCGGCCATACCGCCCAGGTACAAGGTATGCAAAATCAGCCCGGCGTAGCGCTCATCCAGATCGAAACGCCCGCGCTGCCAGAACCACACGACTAGTTGCAGCACCGGAATCACGAAGGCGCAGGCGAACACCAGACCGCACCAACACATCGCCGCGAACGCCTTGAATCCGCGCAAGTGATACAGCGCCTTGACCCGCGGCCGCTCGTTGCCCGCCCGATTCGCCCCGCGGGCGCGACGTTCGCCGTACAGCACCAGCATCACCACCAGCAGTAGCAGGCTGGCCAGTTGCGCGGCGCTCGACAGGCTGAAGAAGCCGTACCAGGTCTTGTAGATCGCCGTGGTGAAGGTGTCGAAGTTGAACACCGATACCGCGCCAAAATCCGCCAGGGTTTCCATCAATGCCAGCGCCACCCCCGCGCCGATCGCTGGCCGCGCCATTGGCAGTGCGACGCGCCAGAATGCCTGCCATGGCGACTGGCCGAGTACTCGCGCGGCTTCCATCAGGCCCTTGCCCTGAGCGAGGAACGCGGTGCGCGCCAACAGGTAAACGTAGGGATAAAAGACCAGCACCAGCACGATGATCACCCCGCCGGTGGAGCGCACCCTCGGCAGGCGCAGGCCGGTACCGAACCATTCACGCAAAACGCTCTGCACCGGGCCGGCGAAGTCGAGCAGGCCGACGAACACGAACGCCAGCACATAGGCGGGGATCGCGAAGGGCAGCATCAGCGCCCAGTCGAGCCAGCGCCGACCGGGGAATTCACAGAGGCTGGTGAGCCACGCGAGGCTCACGCCGAGCAACGTCACGCCAACCCCGACGCCGAGCACCAGCGTCAGCGTGTTGCCGAGCAGGCGTGGCATCTGGGTTTGCCACAGGTGCGACCAGATCTGCTGATCGATGGTTTGCCACGAGAGCAGCAGAACGCTCAGGGGCAACAGCACCAGCGCGGCGATGGTGAAGACGATGGGGTACCAGCGGCGTTGGGCAGGGTGGGCCACTTTTGGGTCTCTGGGGGGATTAGGGGTGTTCCTGGGGCTCGTGTTTCAGGTTGGGATAGCTGCCCTCACCCTGGCCCTCTCCCGGAGGGAGAGGGAACTGACCGCGCAGTTTATGGGAATTACGCCGAACTGGAATATCGAGTCGAACTCAGGAGTTGAACCCCTGCACAGATCGGCTCCCTCTCCCCCCGGGTGAGGGCTGGGGTGAGGGCAGCGACCTGAAGTGAACCGCGTTATCGGAACAACCTCAGTTCCACCCCGCCCGATCCATCATCCGGATCGCCTCAGCCTGGCGCTTGCCCGCCACTTCCACCGGCAGGGTATCGGCGACAAACTTGCCCCACGCCGCCACTTCCTCGGAAGGCGCCACTGCCGGGTTGGCCGGGAACTCCTGGTTCACGTCAGCAAAAATCTTCTGCGCTTCTGGCGTGGTCATCCATTCAACCAGAGCCTTGGCCGCTTCCGGGTGCGGTGCATGCTTGGTCAGGCCGATGCCCGATAGATTGACGTGCACGCCACGATCGGCCTGATTCGGCCAGAACAGCTTCACCGGTAACTCCGGCTTCTGCTTGTGCAGGCGCCCATAGTAATAGGTATTGACGATACCGACATCGCATTGCCCGGCGTTGATCGCTTCGAGCACGGCAACGTCATCGGAGAACACGTCGGTGGACAGGTTGTTGACCCAGCCCTTGAGGATCTTCTCGGTCTTCTCGGCGCCATGCACCTCGATCATGGTGGCGGTGAGCGACTGGTTATAGACCTTCTTCGCCGTGCGCAGGCACAAGCGGCCTTCCCAGTTCTTGTCGGCCAAGGCTTCGTAAGTGGTCAGTTCGCCCGGTTTCACCCGCTCAGTGGAATAGGCGATGGTCCGTGCGCGCAGGCTCAGGCCGGTCCAGGCGTGCGTGGACGAGCGATATTGCAACGGGATATTGGCATCGATGGTTTTCGAGGTGAACGGCTGCAAAATGCCCATCTGCTCGGCCTGCCAGAGGTTGCCGGCGTCGACGGTAAGCAGCAGGTCGGCGGTGGCGTTCTCGCCTTCGGCCTTGATGCGCTGCATCAGCGGCGCTTCCTTGTCGGTGATGAACTTGATCTTCACCCCGGTCTTGGCGGTGTAGGCATCGAACACCGGTTTGATCAGCTCATCGATGCGCGACGAGTAAACCACCACCTCATCGGCAGCCTGGGCAGTGGTGCTGCCGATCAGGGTCAGGGCCAGTGCGGTCAGAAGACGCTTGCGTGCCAACATGGGAGTGGTCTCTCGGTCGGGGAATGTGGGCCAAATGATAAGGACTCACATTTACCACCACAATCGAACACTGGGGGAAGGCGTTACCAGATGTTGCACAGCGTTATTTTTGTGTCGGGTTTGCCGACGCCATCGCTGGCAAGCCAGCTCCCACAAGGTTTTCGGTGTGTCCAACATTCATGTTTCACACCGACCACTGTGGGAGCGGGCTTGCCCGCGATGAGGTCAGCAGCAACAACGAACATCTCAGGGTTTGGCCAAGGCCGGCAGGTCACCGGTCAACCCAAGGGCTTCACGCACAAACACAGCCTTGGCCTCCGGCATTTTCTCCACCAGTTTCAACCCGGCATTGCGCAACCAGCGCAGCGGCAGCGGATCAGCCTGGAACAACCGCTCGAAGCCTTCCATCGCCGCCATCAGCGCGAGGTTGTGTGGCATGCGCCGACGCTCGTAGCGGCTCAGCACTTTCACATCTGCCAGCCGCTCGCCACGTTCGCGGGCTTGCAACAACACTTCTGCCAGCACCGCCGCATCGAGAAAGCCGAGGTTCACCCCCTGCCCCGCCAACGGGTGAATGGTGTGCGCCGCGTCGCCAATCAGCGCCAGCCCTTCGGCCACGTAGCGCTTGGCATGACGCTGACGCAGCGGCACGCAGACGCGCGGATCGGCGCTGACGACGTCGCCAAGACGCCCTTCAAAAGCCCGCTCCAGTTCAGCACAGAACGCCACTTCATCCAGCGCCATCAAGCGCTCGGCTTCGCTCGGCGTGGTCGACCAGACGATCGAGCACCAGTCCTGCTGGCCGTCACGCTCCAGCGGCAAAAACGCCAGCGGCCCGTGATCGGTGAAGCGCTGCCATGCGGTCAACTGATGCGGTTGGCTGCTGCGCACGCTGGTGACAATGGCGTGGTGCAGGTAATCCCACTCGCGGGTCGCCACGCCAGTGAGGCGGCGTACCGCCGAGTTGGCGCCGTCCGCGGCGATCACCAGCGGCGCGCGCAACTTGCGCCCATCCGCGAGGGTCAGCAGCCAGTCATCGCCGGAGCGACGCATCTGCTCCAGCCGCGCATTGGCGAGCAGGCCCAGATCACAGTCGTGCAAGCGCTCGAGCAAGGCATCCTGCACCACACGGTTTTCGACGATGTGGCCGAGCACATCGGCATGCACGCTGCTCGCCGAAAAGTGAATCTGCCCGGTGCCGCTGCCATCCCACACATGCATGTCGGTGTACGGGCTGGTGCGCCGTTCGACAATGCCGTCCCAGACGCCAAGGCGTTCGAGAATGCGTTGACTGGCTGCCGACAGCGCACTCACACGCGGCTCGAACGGTGCATCGGCCGCGAACGGTTTGACGCTCAACGGGCTGCCGTCGAGCAGCAGCACTTCCAGGCCGCTGTCCTGCAACGCCAGCGCCAGGGCGCTGCCGACCATTCCGGCTCCGACAATCAGCAGATCTGCGCGCATTTCCATGCTTTAAGCCTGTCTCGCTTGCGGCTTGAGCCGCACGTAAAGGGTTTTACCGACCCGCGCCACCAGATGGCCGGCGCCGTCATGAATATCGACCTGCAACTGCGGCAGGTATTTTTCGCCATCGGCGGTCTGCCGGCGGATCTCGGCGAGCAACGTCTCATCGATGGTGAAGCGGGCGAACACCGGGCCTTTGCCCGGCGCGATGAAATCGATGTCAGCGGCCTTGTCCCAGACGATGTAACGCGGGCCAAGGTTTTCCATGAGCATCAGCATGAAGAACGGATCGACCATCGAATACAGACTGCCGCCGAACTGGGTGCCGACATAGTTGCGGTTGTACCAGCCCAACCCCATCGACACCCGGACGTCGCGAAAGTCATCGCTGATGTGCCGGACCCGCACCCCGGCGCCCAGATAGGGCGGGTAGAACGTCATCGCCCAGCGCATCAGCCGCGCTTTGCCGAACCTGGCGATCAACCCCTTAAGCATCCGGTCGCGTTCCCAGGCCCATGGCCTGACGGGCGAACCAGCGCTTGGCCGGCGGCAGCAGCTCAAGGCCGAGCAGGCCGATGTTGCGCCCCAGCGACACGAGCGGCTGGGTGCTGCCGAACAGGCGCGTGACCTGATCGGAAAAACCCACGGTGAGGTCCTGATCCAGCCGTTGACGCTCGCGATAGGCCTGCAACGTGGCGAAGTCGCCCAGCGCTTTATCGCTGCCCAGCAGTGCGGCGGCCAGGGCGTCGGCGTCACGCAGCGACAGGTTGAAACCCTGGCCGGCGATCGGATGCAGACTGTGCGCGGCGTTGCCAAGCACGGCCAGATGCGAACGCACCTGCTCTTCTGCTTCAACCAGCGAAAGCGGATACAGGTGCCGCGCGCCGACCTGTTTCAGCGTGCCGAGGCGATAACCGAACACACCCTGCAATTCGCTGAGGAAATCCCGTTCGCTCAATTCGGCCAGACGCTGCGCGTCCATGCCCAGACGGGTCCAGACCAGTGCGCAACGGTTGTCCGGCAACGGCAGCAACGCCATCGGCCCTTCGTCGGTGAAGCGCTCGAACGCCATGCCGTTGTGCGCTTCGCTCGGAGTGATGTTGGCGATCAGCGCGCTCTGGTTGTATGGACGCGTGCGCACGTTTATGCCCAACTGCTCGCGCAGCCCGGAACGACCGCCATCGGCGAGTACTGCCAGATCGCATTCGAGGGTGGTTTCATCGTTGAGCGTCAGGCGATAGCCGTCGGGCAACGGCTCCATGCGCGAGACTTCGGCCGGGCAGCGCCAGGTGATCACGTCTTTGTCGAGGTGCTGCCACAGGCACTGGCCGAGCCAGGCGTTCTCCACCACATAGCCGAGCGCCGGCACGCCCTCTTCCATCGCCGACAAGCGCGCGGTGGAGAAGCGGCCACGATCGGAGACATGAATCTGTTTGATCGGCTCGGCGCGGCGGGAGACTTCCTGCCACACGCCCAGCCGCTGATAAATCTGCCGCGAGCCGAAGGACAGCGCCGATGAACGTGCGTCGTAGCTCGGCTGCCAGCTGTCGCCCGGCGCAAACGGTTCGATCAGGACGATTTTCCAGCCACGGGCCTTGGCCCCAGCCTGCAGGGCCAACGCCAGACTGGCGCCGACCAGACCGCCACCGATGATTGCCAGATTGACTCGACTCATGCCGCGTGTGTCCTTGCCTGTGCCATCAACGCTTCGATTTCGGCGACGGTCTTCGGCACGCCACCGGTGAGGATTTCACAACCGGTTCGGGTCACCACCACGTCATCCTCGATGCGCACGCC
This sequence comes from Pseudomonas sp. 15C, assembly GCF_055484735.1. Lineage (NCBI taxonomy): Bacteria > Pseudomonadati > Pseudomonadota > Gammaproteobacteria > Pseudomonadales > Pseudomonadaceae > Pseudomonas > Pseudomonas sp. 15C. The sequence continues at coordinate 36,261 of NZ_JBUDGD010000008.1, forward strand.
AATGCCGCGCCATTTCTTCGCGACGTTCTGATTGTCCGGGGCGATGTAGATGCCCGGCTCCACGGTCAGCGCCATGCCGACTTCCAGCACCCGCCATTCGCCGCCGACCTTGTATTCGCCGACGTCGTGAACATCCATGCCCAGCCAGTGGCCGGCGCGATGCATGTAAAACGCTTTATAGGCTTCGCTGGCGATCAGTTCGTCAACGTTGCCCTGCAGCAAACCAAGCTTCACCAACCCCGTGGTGATCACGCGCACCGTGGCTTCGTGCGCCTGATTCCAGTGCTTGTTCGGGGCGATTTCAGCGAAGGCTGCTTCCTGCGAAGCCAGCACCAATTCGTAGATGGCCTTCTGCTCCGGCGAAAACCGGCCGTTGACCGGCCAGGTGCGGGTGATATCGCTGGCGTAGCAGTCGATTTCGCAACCGGCGTCGATCAACACCAGATCACCATCCTTGAGCATCGCGTCGTTCTGCTGGTAATGCAGAATGCAGCTGTTGCGCCCGGCGGCGACGATCGAGCCGTAGGCCGGCATCTTCGCCCCGCCCTTGCGAAATTCGTAATCCAGTTCGGCTTCGAGGCTGTACTCGTAAAGCCCCGGGCGACTGGCCTGCATCGCGCGGATATGCGCTTGCGCCGAGATCCGCGCGGCTTCGCGCATCACCTTCACTTCTGCCGCCGATTTATACAGGCGCATGTCGTGCAGCAGGTGATCCAGGGCAACGAATTCGTTCGGCGGCTGGGCGCCGAGGTGGGCCTTGGAGCGGATCACGTTGATCCAGTCCATCAGATGGCGGTCGAATTCAGGGTTGCTGCCCATCGCCGAATACACTCGGTCGCGGCCTTCGATCAGGCCGGGCAGGATGTCATCGATGTCAGTAATCGGGAATGCATCGTCAGCGCCGTAATCACGGATCGCGCCTTCCTGCCCTGCGCGCAAACCGTCCCACAATTCGCGTTCGGCGTTGCGCTCGCGGCAGAACAGGATGTATTCGCCATGCTCACGGCCGGGCATCAGCACGATCACCGCTTGTGGCTCGGGAAACCCGCTGAGGTATTGAAAGTCGCTGTCCTGGCGATAGACGTGCTCGACATCGCGGTTGCGGATGGCTACCGCGGCGGCGGGCAGGATCGCGATGCTGTTGGGTTCCATCTGCGCCATCAGCGCCTTGCGGCGCCGGCTGTATTCCGCTTTGGGGATATGGGTCATGGGCAGATGGCTTTCCCTGGCACGCGATTAATGCAGCGACGGCTTGGCGGCAGGCGCAGCATCGGCTTTCCTGGTTTCCGAGAACAGCAGCAGCGGCGCGACGCGCAGGTACTCCATGACTTCCATGTAGTCGGATTCGCCGTCTTCGGATTCTTCCAGAGCGTCCTGCACCTGGGAGATGGCCGCCAGATCTTGCAGCACTTCAGTGGCTTCGGTGCTGAGCATGCTGCTGTCGCGGCAGTTCAGGCCGAAACCGCTGAGGAAGCCCTGGCACCATTGGCCCAGCGCAGCAGCGCGGTCCGGCAGCGGCGCGTCATCGGTCGGCAGCAGCAGAACGACGGTGACGTCGTCGCCGGTCAGCTCGCCTTTGACCATTTCCTGCAGGCCGATCAAGGCGTTGCGGACGTTGTCCTGAAGATCGCCTTCGAGCAGTTCGGCGGCGTCGATCAGCCAGCCCTCGTGGTCGAAGCCGGCGCCGGCGCAACTGCGTCCGAGCAGCAGGCCATGCAGTTCGGCAGGCGAGACGTTGTGGCCGCTGGCAGTCAGCAGGGTGGCAAAGGCTTGGTACGGGGAATTCGCAATGGTCATGGGCAGCTAGGCGCCAGACGGCGCTATGTCTAGAATGAAGGCCTTGTATCCTACATCGACAGACTCGCCAAGACTATTAAAGGCTGTCCGCCAGCTATCCCATCAGACAGACTCCAACCCAGTGGACACAATGGAAGACACCGACCTGCAAGCGCTGATGGCCAGACTCGAACTGCTGATTGGCCGAGTCGAGCAACTAAAGAGTCAAAACGCACTCTTACTAGCTCAGGAAAAGACCTGGCGCGAGGAACGCGCTCACCTCATTGAAAAAAACGAAATCGCCCGGCGTAAGGTCGAATCGATGATTTCGCGCCTCAAGGCCCTGGAGCAAGACTCATGAGTTCAAGCAATAGCGTCACCGTGCAGATCCTCGACAAAGAGTATTCGATCATCTGCCCGCCGGAAGAACGCAGCAATCTGGTCAGTGCCGCGCGCTATCTCGATGGCAAGATGCGCGAGATCCGCAGCAGCGGCAAAGTCATCGGCGCCGATCGCATTGCCGTGATGGCCGCGCTGAACATCACCCATGACCTGTTGCACAAAGAAGAGCGCCCGGACATCCAGGCCAGTGGCTCGACCCGCGAACAGGTGCGTGACTTGCTCGATCGTGTCGATCTGGTGCTGGCCGACGATCAGAACACCGCCAAGGGCTGATTCGCCTGGCAGCTTGAGGTATACTCGCGGCACTCCCTGGGGTGCTTGCCAGTTGACGATGTCCCGGAGCCGATTCGCACTACCCTGGAAGTTGCACGTTGGGCTGGTGTGCATGTCCGCTAGACGGAAAGCCTTAAAGTCTACTGCTTCTTCCACCTTGAACTTTCGGGTTCAAGGGCTGAGTTGACAGCGGTACATCCGGGGAGCCTGATTCGAATCCGATGTCGGTTTATGCCGACATCGGATTTTTTATGCGTACGTTTTCGTCCACCCTGCCGAAGCCGAACCATGACTGAACCCGCGCTGCTGCCTCGCCCGCAACTCCGCCGCCTGCTGCGCAAGGCGCGTCGCTCGCTGAGCAACGCCGAGCAACACCAGGCTGCCCAAGGCCTGTTCCGGCAACTGGCGCAAGACCCGCATTTTCGTCGGGCGAAACACATTTCTTTGTATTTGCCCACCGACGGCGAAATCGATCCGCGTCTGCTGCTGCGCGAAGCCCAGCGCCGGGGCAAGGCGACCTATCTACCGGTGCTCAGCGCCTGGCCGCGGACCAAAATGGTTTTTCAGCGCGTGCGCCCCGGCGAAAAACTCAGACCCAATCGTTTTCGCATTCTCGAGCCGCAGGCCAATCTGAGTCGGCAACGCAAGGTCTGGGCGCTGGATCTGGTCCTGTTGCCGCTGGTGGGGTTCGACGATGTCGGCGGTCGGCTGGGCATGGGCGGCGGTTTCTACGATCGCAGCCTCGCCTATCTGGCCCGGCGCAAAAACTGGCGCAAGCCGACGCTGCTGGGCCTGGCCCATGAATGTCAGAAGGTCGAACGTTTGGCGCAGGCGAGCTGGGATGTACCGTTACAGGGCACGGTCACCGACAAGGCGTGGTATTTCGCGTGACAGGACGCCGCCAGAACAGCGGCGTCGAGGAAGACAGTTTCAGCGCTTGAAGGCCGTCGACTGTTGCACTTGTTGTGCAATCTCAATCGGTGCATCCGCCTTGTTCGCCCACAGGCTCTGCGCGTAACCGGTGGTAACGACGCCCAGGCCGAACAAAATTACCAAAGTCCATAGTAAATCCGGTTTGCGTTTCATCGATTGCCCCCCTCAAGGCACATCATCACGATGACAGCAGCGGTTTCCGTGTGTAGGCCGTGCAGCAGCGTCAAGCTTTAAAGGCCGGCATTTTGCGGCAACGTGAACCGGTGCGCAAACGCTGACGTCAACCGACTGTCGGTTTGTCATAAAATTGCCCGACAACCTGCCCAACGACCGTTTCAGGAGCACCCAACATGGCCTATTGGCTGATGAAATCCGAGCCCGACGAGCTCTCGATCAAAGGCCTGGAAAAGCTCGGCAAGGCGCGCTGGGACGGGGTTCGCAATTATCAGGCGCGCAATTTCCTGCGCGCGATGGCAGTAGGTGACGAATTCTTTTTCTACCACTCCAGTTGCCCGGAGCCGGGGATTGCCGGGATCGGCAGGATCATCGAAGCGGCGTATCCCGATCCGACGGCGCTGGAGCCAGAGAGCCATTACTTCGATCCCAAGGCTACGGCGGAGAAAAATGCCTGGAGCGCGATTGATGTCGAGCACGTCGAGACGTTTGCGCGAGTGCTGAAGCTCGATTATCTGAAGCAGCAGACCGCGCTGGCGGAGATGCCACTGGTGCAGAAGGGCTCGCGGTTGTCGGTGATGCCGGTGACAGCGGAGCAGTGGGCGGCGGTGATTGCGCTCAAGCCCTGATTCATTTGGCGCCTGCCAAAATGCAATCGCTGGCAAGCCAGCTCCCACAGGGATTTTCAGTGGACACATAATTTGTGACCACCCGAAAAACCTGTGGGAGCTGGCTTGCCAGCGATGGGTCCCGCCCGGACAACGGATGACTTATTGAATGATCAGGTTGTTGAACAACAGATCCTCAACCACCGGCTTGCCGGTCTCGTCATTCATCACTTGCTGCGTCTGCTTCAGCGCTTCCTGACGCAGCTTTTCCTTGCCTTCGATGCTGCCCATCGCTTCGGTGCTCTGCTGCGTGAACAGCGCCACCAGTTGATTTCGGATCAGCGGCTCGTTGGCCTTGACCAGTTTGGTCGCTTCTTCACCGGTTACGCGCAAGGCGACATCGGCCTTGAAGACCTTGAGCTTGGTCGTGCCGTCCAGGCCGTAATTGCCGACGAACGGCGGGCTCAGGGTAATGTAATTGACTTTCGGCGCCTCGCCTTCTTTGGCTTCTTCGGCCAGCGCTGCCACAGGCAGAGACAGGGCCAGCAACAACATGATCCACGCTTTCACAATTCGCTCCTTATCCGGTTTGCGGCCTAGCATAACGACCCGCCGCACAAGCACAAGCTTATGCCTGACTATCAGGGCCGGGCATGCTCGTTGACCCGTTGATTCACACACCTACACTTATCGGCCATCACTCCCAAAGGAATAGCCCTGATGAAAGCCGTGCTGTGCAAAGCCTTCGGCCCTGCCGAATCGCTGGTGCTGGAAGACGTCGCCAGTCCTGTCGCCAAGAAGAATGAAATCCTGCTGGACGTGCACGCCGCCGGGGTCAACTTCCCGGACACGCTGATCATCGAGGGCAAGTACCAGTTCAAGCCGCCCTTCCCGTTCTCGCCGGGTGGTGAAGCGGCTGGCGTGGTTCGCGAAGTCGGGGAAAAGATCAGCCACCTCAAGGTCGGCGACCGGGTCATGGCCCTGACCGGCTGGGGCAGTTTTGCCGAGCAGGTCGCGGTGCCCGGCTACAACGTGCTGCCGATTCCGCCGTCGATGGATTTCAATACGGCCGCCGCCTTCAGCATGACCTACGGCACGTCGATGCATGCGCTCAAGCAGCGCGCCAACCTGCAGCCGGGCGAAACCCTGCTGGTGCTCGGCGCCTCTGGCGGTGTCGGTCTGGCGGCAGTGGAAATCGGCAAGGCCATGGGCGCCCGCGTGATTGCCGCTGCCAGCAGCGCCGAAAAGCTCGAAGTAGCCAAAGCCGCTGGCGCCGATGAGCTGATCAATTACAGCGAAGCCAATCTCAAGGACGAAATCAAACGCCTCACCGACGGCCAGGGCGCCGACGTGATCTACGACCCGGTCGGCGGCGACCTGTTCGATCAGGCCATCCGCGCCATCGCCTGGAACGGCAGGCTGTTGGTGGTCGGCTTTGCCAGCGGTCGCATACCGGAGCTGCCGGTCAACCTCGCGTTGCTCAAAGGCGCGGCGGTACTCGGCGTCTTCTGGGGCTCGTTCGCCCAGCGCCAGCCGCAGGACAACGCGGCGAACTTTGCGCAACTGTTCGGCTGGTTCGCCGAGGGCAAGTTGAAACCGCTGGTGTCGCAGGTTTATCCGCTGAGCGATGCCGCGCAGGCGATCAATGATCTGGGCGAGCGCAAGGCTGTGGGCAAGGTTGTCGTTCAGGTCCGTTAAGGCCACGGAGCGATCCGGGCCAGTAGCCCGGATCGCCTCGACGTTGAGATCAGCCCTTTATCAATGCGCGAAAACCGCAAAAACCCACCTGAGTCACCATTCCCAAAACGTCCCGCTCTTACGTCTGAGCGACATGTTCGTAAAGGAACGCTCAACTGCCCCGATTTCCACTGTTTTGCCGACGTCAAGCGATGCTATTTTCGGTAACGAAACTGTAACATTCGCATCCGCAGTCAAAACAAGAAAACTGGAGCTCTTGAATGTTTGCTTTCTTTCGTCCTGCCGCACATCAGGCTCCTTTGCCTGAAGAAAAAATAGACAGCACCTACCGACGCCTGCGCTGGCAGATCTTCGCCGGTATCTTCATCGGCTATGCGGGTTACTACCTGCTGCGCAAAAACTTCTCGCTGGCCATGCCGTACCTGATCGACGAAGGCTACAGCCGCGGCGACCTGGGTCTGGCGATGTCGGCGATCGCCATCGCCTACGGTCTGTCGAAGTTCCTCATGGGCCTGGTGTCCGACCGTTCCAACCCGCGCTTCTTCCTGCCATTCGGCCTGCTGGTGTCGGCCGGAGTGATGTTCGTTTTCGGTTTCGCGCCGTGGGCGACTTCCAGCGTGACCATGATGTTCATCCTGTTGTTCATCAACGGTTGGGCGCAAGGCATGGGCTGGCCGCCGAGCGGGCGGACCATGGTGCACTGGTGGTCGCAGAAGGAACGTGGCGGCGTGGTCTCGGTGTGGAACGTGGCGCACAACGTCGGCGGCGGCCTGATCGGCCCGCTGTTCCTGCTCGGCATGGGCCTGTTCAACGACTGGCACGCGGCGTTCTATGTACCGGCGGCGGTGGCGCTGGGCGTGGCGGTGTTCGCTTTCATTACCATGCGCGATACCCCGCAATCGGTCGGCCTGCCGCCGATCGAGCAGTACAAGAACGATTACCCGGAAGGCTACGATGCCAGCCACGAAGACGAATTCAGTGCCAAGGAAATCTTCGTCAAATACGTGCTGCGCAACAAAATGCTTTGGTACATCGCCCTCGCTAATGTTTTCGTCTACCTGCTGCGCTACGGCGTGCTGGACTGGGCGCCGACCTACCTGAAAGAAGCCAAGGGCTTCACCGTGGATAAAACCTCGTGGGCGTATTTCTTTTATGAGTGGGCAGGTATCCCGGGCACGCTGCTGTGCGGCTGGATGTCGGACAAGATTTTCCGCGGCAACCGTGGCCTGACCGGCATGGTGTTCATGGCTCTGGTAACGGTCGCGACGCTGGTTTACTGGCTGAATCCGGCCGGCAACCCGATGGTAGACATGATCGCCCTGCTGTCGATCGGCTTCCTGATCTACGGCCCGGTGATGCTGATCGGTTTGCAGGCGCTGGAACTGGCACCGAAGAAAGCCGCCGGCACCGCCGCGGGCTTCACCGGTCTGTTCGGTTATCTGGGCGGTTCAGTCGCGGCCAGTGCGGCGATGGGCTACACCGTCGACCACTTCGGCTGGGACGGCGGCTTCGTGTTGCTGGTCGGCGCTTGCCTGTTGGCAATGGCCTTCCTGGCCCCGACGCTATGGCACAAGCAAGTCGCCAGTCAGAGCCGTGAAGCGGTCGCCTGATCGCAGGTTGACTGACAGCGCTTGAGCCGCGCCTCCAGATTACGGTCTGGCATGGCGTGGCTGCGCAGGGCGTGTGCGGTCTGCTCGACATAATCGCGAGTGGTGCCGTAACGCCCGCTGGCGCTGGCGAACACCTGGCTCAGCACATGGTCCGGCAGGTTGCCGGCATAGCTGGGCAGGTGCCGCTCCAGCACGAAGCCCAAGGCCTGCACCTGAGTGCCATCTTCGAGCCGGCAGTTGAGCCAGTGCGGCCGATACGACGGCACCGGCATCTCGCGTTTCCACAAGGCGTACAGCGCGGTATCGAGATTGTCTTCGGGCAACCGGTAGGCGAAGCCGCTGCACGAACCGCCACGATCCAGACCGAACACCAGCCCGGGCATCTCCGGCGTGCCGCGGTGTTCATGCGACCATAAATAGAGGCCACGATGATAACCGTGCACCCGACCGCGCACTCTCTCGACGGCGGTGCATTCCGGGCGCCAGATCAACGAACCGTAAGCGAACAGCCACACCGGCCCGCCCTTGTGTCGCGCCATGGTCGATTGCATGGAGGCGAGCAATTGCTCGTGGGTCAGCTGCGGCCCGAGTTCGAGCCGCGGAGGGTAAGCCAGGTTCAGAAAAGCGTTTTCAATGGCGCTCATGGCGAATAGCGTTCAGCTCCCCGCGGGTGAAGAATTACTTAATAGAACGCACCGCTGTAACAATAAGGCACATATGTTTTCAGGCAAATTAAGTGCCATGGCACAAAGATTATTTAATTGCCTGATGGATATATAACCTACCGGTATTTATTCAATTCCATAAATACCGATCGGCTATATATGAAGTTATATGAAATCAGGAACGCGGTGCATAAGCGAATACGTCAGCGCGCATTTGATGGGCGTCCATCCCCGCCTCGACCAGCGCGTCGAGGGTGCCGTAAACCATGGCCGGTGAACCGCTGGCGTAGACGTGCAAAGGCTTGAGATCGGCAAAGTCTTCGCATACCGCTTCGTGCAGCATCCCGCAGCGCCCTTCCCAACCGCACTGATCGCTGACGATCTTGTGCAGGAACAGGTTGGGCAGCTTCAGCCATTCATCCCAATGTTCGATCTGGTAGAAATCTTCCGGACGGCGCACGCCCCAATACAGATGCACCGGGTGCTTGAAGCCATTGGCGCGGCAATGTTCGATCAGGCTGTGAATCTGGCCCATGCCGGTGCCGGCGGCGACCAGTACCAACGGACCGTCAGGCAGTTCGGCCAGATGGGTGTCGCCGAACGGCAACTCGACGCGCACCATCGGGTTGCGTTGCAGTTGCTCGATCAGGCTCAGTGCACTGGCTTCGCGCGCCAGCACATGGATTTCCAGATCACGCCCGCCGTGCGGCGCAGAGGCCATGGAGAACGCCGATTTCTCGCCGTTCTCGCGTTCGATCATCAGATACTGCCCGGCGTGATAGCGCGGCGGCTTGCCGGCCGGCGCACGCAGACGCACACGCCAGGTGTCGCCGCCGACTTCGCGGCATTCGATGACCTGGCACGACAGGCTGCGCACCGGCAGTTCGCCCAGCGCGAGGACGCCATCCCAGAGCAGCACGCAGTCTTCCAGCGGCTCGGCGATGCAGGTGTAGAACTCGCCATGATCATGGACTTGGCCATTCTGCTCGACGCGACCTTCGACCAGCAGCGCCGCACACACGTGGCAGTTACCGTTGCGGCAGCTTTGCGGGCAATCAAAACCCAGGCGCCGCGCGCCGTCGAGAATCCGCTCACCGGGCTGTATCTCGAGCACTGCTCCGGAAGGCTGCAGGGTTACACGCATCAATCTATTCCTAACTGATTCCAGATGGCATCGATCCGTTGAGTCACGGCGTCGTCCTTGACGATCACGCGGCCCCACTCGCGGGTGGTTTCGCCCGGCCACTTGTGAGTGGCATCCAGGCCCATCTTCGAGCCCAGGCCGGAAATCGGCGAGGCGAAATCCAGATAGTCGATCGGGGTGTTATCGATCATCACTGTGTCGCGCTTGGGGTCCATGCGCGTGGTAATGGCCCAGATCACATCGTTCCAGTCACGGGCGTTGATATCGTCGTCGGTGACGATAACGAACTTGGTGTACATGAACTGTCGCAAAAACGACCAGACACCGAGCATCACGCGCTTGGCATGCCCCGGATACGACTTTTTCATGGTCACGATGGCCATGCGGTACGAGCAGCCTTCGGGCGGCAGGTAAAAGTCGGTGATCTCCGGGAACTGCTTCTGCAGGATCGGCACGAACACTTCGTTCAGCGCCACGCCGAGAATCGCCGGCTCATCCGGCGGCCGGCCGGTGTAGGTGCTGTGGTAGATCGGCTTGATCCGGTGGGTGATGCGTTCAACCGTGAACACCGGGAAGCTGTCGACTTCGTTGTAGTAACCAGTGTGGTCGCCATATGGACCTTCATCGGCCATTTCGCCCGGATGGATTACGCCTTCAAGGATGATCTCGGCGGTGGCCGGCACTTGCAGGTCGTTGCCACGGCACTTGACCAGCTCGGTGCGGTTACCGCGCAGCAGACCGGCAAAGGCGTATTCGGAAAGGCTGTCCGGCACTGGCGTGACAGCGCCGAGAATGGTCGCCGGGTCGGCGCCAAGGGCAACGGACACCGGGAACGGCTGGCCCGGATGTTTCTCGCACCATTCGCGGAAATCGAGGGCGCCGCCACGGTGGCTGAGCCAGCGCATGATCACCTTGTTACGGCCGATCACTTGCTGACGGTAGATACCGAGGTTCTGGCGCTCCTTGTTCGGACCTTTGGTGACGGTCAGGCCCCAGGTGATCAGCGGGCCGACATCGCCGGGCCAGCAGGTCTGCACCGGCAGCATCGCCAGATCGACATCGTCACCTTCGATGACCACTTCCTGGCACACCGCGTCTTTGACGACTTTGGGCGCCATTGAAATGATCTTGCGGAAAATCGGCAGTTTCGACCACGCGTCCTTCAAACCCTTCGGCGGCTCCGGCTCCTTGAGGAATGCCAGCAGCTTGCCGATCTCGCGCAGCTCGCTGACCGACTCGGCGCCCATGCCCATGGCCACCCGCTCGGGGGTGCCGAACAGGTTGCCGAGCACCGGAATGTCGTGGCCGGTGGGTTTCTCGAACAGCAGCGCCGGGCCCTTGGCCCGCAGCGTGCGGTCGCACACCTCAGTCATCTCCAGCACCGGCGAGACGGGAATCTGGATGCGTTTCAACTCTCCGCGCTGCTCAAGCTGCTGCACGAAATCCCGAAGATCCTTGAATTTCATTGACGATGGCACCCTCAAAATAGGCGTACATCCTACCTGCTCTGACGGGCAAACAGCAGCCCGTCAGTGCCCGGCATCGCTCAATGGCGGCTGGTGCCCAGCAACATTGGCGCAAACAACGGGCTCAAACGCGCGCTGCCAGCGTCGGAAAGATGATCGGCATCCTTGTATTGCGAATGGCCGTCGACATCAATCATGCACAGGCCGTCCTTGCACATCAGCGGCGTCGGGTCGATGACATGCACGCCGGAATCGGCAGCGCTCATCGAGCCGAACAGACCGGTGAAAAACTGCTGCCGAGCCAGATGTTCGCCCAGCGGCCGGCCCAGTCCTTCGGCCGAGCGGCCAATCCGCGCCAGGCTGGTCAGGCGGCTGATGTAGCTCTTGTGCTGCAACGGCACTTCCTTGAACAGCCAGACCTGCGCACCCGCCTCACGGAGTTCGCTGACTTGCGCCTTGATCGCCGCCGCCATGCGTTGCTCCGATTGCGCCACATTGCGCGAAGGATCAAGCAGGAACTGCTTGTCGCCGTCGCCGTCCTCACGCCCGTAGACGTACAGACTCCAGTTCGCCGCCAGCACCACGTCCTTGATGCCCAGCTCACGGACCAACTGCATGTTGCGCTGATTGAACTGCTTGCACTGCGCACGAAGGGCATCGTCGATGATCGGTGGGCACCCGGTCAGGCTGTACAGCCACACGGGCTGACCGTCGCGCTGGCTGTTGCCTTCGATGGCCGGCAGCAGCGCGGCGGTGTGACTGTCGCCCCAGAACATTTTCGTCGGCGCGATCTGTTGATCGCCGCCCACGCGACAGGCCTTGTCCAGGGTCTTGTCCTTGCTCATGTGCATGCACTTCATTTGCCCGGCGTTCCACTCCTGGGACTGCGCATACTCAAGTGCCTTGCCGCTCAGACGTTGCGGCACGCCGTCGGCCGAACGGATGGCCGAGCCAACCACCGCCAGGGCGGCGATGGACACCAGGCCACCGACCAGCACCGAGTTACGGCTGGCGAACACGCGTTTCTCGCGAAACGGCAGCTCGACAAAACGCAGACTCAGCCACGCCAACGCCACGGCCAGGGCGATCCAGCCAAGCGCTTCAAGCGGCTGGATGCCATCGATCGAGATCGCGTTGGCATACACATAAATCGGCCAGTGCCACAGATACAACGAGTACGACAGCAGACCGATCCACACCATCGGCCGCAGGCTCAACAACTGGCCGGCCAGTGTCGGACCGCGTGCGCCCGACCAGATCAATGCCGTCGTACCGAGCACCGGCAGCAAGGCTGCCCAGCCCGGAAACACCGTGGACTTGTCAAAGGTGAAAACCGCCAGCAGCACCGCCGCCAGTCCGGCCAGGCCGACCGCCTGCCGGACCCAAAACCGCGGCGCGTGTTTGGCTGCCGGCATTACCGCGAGCATGGCGCCGCAGAGCAATTCCCAGGCGCGGGTTGGCAGGGAGAAGAAGGCGAATTCCGGGCGCCGCTCGATGTAGACGATGTTCAGCCCGAACGACACCAGCAGCACCGCGAACAGCATCCAGCGCCAATGCCGGACGTAGCGCATCAACAGCACCATCATTAGCGGGAAGAAGATGTAGTACTGCTCTTCGACGGCCAGTGACCAGGTATGCAATAAGGGTTTGAGATCGGAGGCCGGTTCGAAGTAGCCGTCCTCGCGCATGAACAGGATGTTGGAAATGAACAACGACTGGTAACGGATTGTCCGCCCCAGATCGGACAGGTCCTTGGCGGTCAGCAACAACCAGCCCAGCGCCAGCGTCACCACCACGACCACGGTCAACGCTGGAAGAATACGCCGGGCGCGACGGCCCCAGAAATCGAGGAAGCTGAAGCGCTGGGCACTGATTTCACGGAACAGGATCGAGGTGATCAGAAACCCGGAGATGACGAAAAAAACGTCGACGCCGACAAAGCCGCCGCTGAATGTATTGAATCCGAAATGAAACAGCACAACGGGAAGAACCGCGAGTGCGCGTAAACCGTCGATGTCACGGCGATTGCCAAACGTGTGCATGAAAAACCTTACCTGTTCTGGATACAAAATCCCTTGAAGGCGCGAAGTTATCAGTCGGGCAAACTTCAATCCAGATACAAATAAATCACGGGCAAAAAAAAGCGCCCCTTACGGAGCGCTCCTTTCAACGGCTTGCGTGTTACTTGCGCTTCATCGACAAGAAGAACTCGTCGTTGGTCTTGGTCGTTTTCAGCTTGTCGACCAGGAATTCGATGGCAGCGACTTCGTCCATCGGGTGCAGCAGCTTGCGCAGAATCCACATGCGCTGCAGTTCGTCGTCGGCGGTCAGCAACTCTTCGCGGCGGGTGCCGGAGCGGTTGATGTTGATTGCCGGGAACACACGCTTTTCAGCGATCTTGCGATCCAGCGGCAGTTCCATGTTGCCGGTACCCTTGAACTCTTCGTAGATCACTTCGTCCATCTTCGAGCCGGTTTCAACCAGCGCGGTGGCGATAATGGTCAGCGAGCCGCCTTCTTCGATGTTACGCGCGGCACCGAAGAAACGCTTCGGCTTCTCCAGCGCGTGGGCATCGACACCACCGGTCAGAACCTTGCCGGAGCTCGGGATCACGGTGTTGTAGGCACGGGCCAGACGGGTGATGGAGTCGAGCAGGATCACCACGTCTTTCTTGTGTTCGACCAGGCGCTTGGCCTTCTCGATCACCATTTCGGCAACCTGGACGTGACGGGTCGGCGGCTCGTCGAACGTCGAGGCAACCACTTCGCCGCGCACGGTGCGCTGCATTTCGGTCACTTCTTCCGGACGTTCGTCGATCAGCAGCACGATCAGGTGCACTTCAGGATTGTTACGCGCGATGTTCGCCGCGATGTTCTGCAGCATGATCGTCTTACCGGCTTTCGGCGGTGCAACGATCAGACCACGCTGGCCTTTGCCGATCGGCGCGCACAGGTCGATCACCCGACCGGTCAGGTCTTCGGTGGAACCGTTGCCGGCTTCCATCTTCATGCGCACGGTCGGGAACAGCGGGGTCAGGTTCTCGAAGAGAATCTTGTTTTTCGCGTTCTCCGGACGATCGAAGTTGATCGTATCGACCTTGAGCAGTGCGAAATACCGCTCGCCTTCCTTCGGAGGGCGGATCTTGCCAACGATGGTGTCACCGGTGCGCAAGTTGAAGCGGCGGATCTGGCTCGGCGAGACGTAGATATCGTCCGGGCCGGCCAGGTAGGAAGCGTCTGCGGAGCGCAGGAAGCCGAAGCCGTCCTGGAGAATCTCCAGCACGCCATCACCGGAGATTTCCTCGCCGCTTTTCGCGTGTTTTTTCAGCAGGGAGAAAATCACGTCCTGCTTGCGCGAACGGGCCATATTTTCTATGCCCATCTGTTCGGCTAATTCGAGCAGTTCGGTAATCGGCTTTTGCTTGAGTTCAGTCAGATTCATATAGGAATGACGTAATCATTTATGGAGGGGGGAAATTAAGCTTTTGGCTTAATGAGGCCGCGCCGCGGAGAAGGCGACAGGATCGCGAACTAATTCGAAAAGGAGTGCGTCGGCGACGGCTAGCAGGGGGCAGTGGAGAAACCAGTGCGGGGCCGAATGTACCACCTGAGTTTCGGAGCGTCTAGCCCTGAATACGCAAAAAGCCCCGCGATTTGCGGGGCTTTTTTTAACGTTTACCGCGACGCTTAGATGTTGGCGTCGAGGAAAGCCGCCAGCTGCGACTTCGACAGTGCGCCGACCTTGGTCGCTTCAACGTTGCCGTTCTTGAACAGCATCAGCGTCGGGATACCACGCACGCCGTGCTTGGCCGGGGTTTCCTGGTTTTCGTCGATGTTCAGTTTGGCGACGGTCAGCTTGCCCTTGTAGGTCTCGGCAATCTCGTCCAGAACCGGTGCGATCATCTTGCAAGGGCCGCACCATTCAGCCCAGTAGTCGACCAGGACAGCGCCTTCGGCCTTGAGTACGTCGGCTTCGAAGCTAGCGTCGCTAACGTGTTTGATCAGATCGCTGCTCATGGAATTCTCCAGGTTGTAAGCAAAAAAACGTGGCCCATCATAGCCGCCCTTCCCGTGTTCAGGAAGCCGCAGTTGATTGAGTCTTGCTATGGTGACTGATGAGTTTGGGTATGGTTCAAGTCAGCCGGCGGCGGGGGCGATGAACGCGATTCCAGTGCGCAGGGCCGCGTTGCGCACGTGTTCCTGCATGGCTTTTTGCGCCGCAGCCGACGCGCGGCGGGCCAGGGCACGGAGGATCTTGCGGTGTTCCTGCCAGGTTTCCATGGCCCGCTCGGCGCGAATGAACGGTAATTTCTGGCTCTCGAGAAAGATCTCGGCGCTGGCCGTGAGGATGCTCAGCATCGCTTGATTGCCGCTGGCCAGCAGGATCCGTCGATGAAATTCGAAGTCGAGTTTTGCCGCCGCTTCAAAATCGCCGGCGCGCAATTGCTCACGCATCGCCGCAACGTTGTCTTCCAGTGCATCCAGGTCGAACGTGCTCAGCGTCACCGCCGCCAGCCCCGCCGCAAACCCTTCCAGCGCATAGCGCAACTGAAAGATGTCCAGCGGCGAGGCCTGCGCCGCAAAGGCCCATCCCGGTGCGCTGTCGCCATTGGCCAGTTCCACCGGCGCCTGCACGAACACCCCTTTGCCCGGCTGGATACTGACCACGCCCAGCGCACTCAGCGATGACAGTGCTTCACGCAACGACGCGCGGCTGACACCCAGCTGCAGGGCCAGATGCCGTTGCGAGGGCAAGGCATCGCCGGCGCCGAAGCCCTGTTCGGTGATCAATTTGCGGATCGCTTGCAGCGCCACTTCGGGTACCGCACGGGAAATCGAGTTCATGGTTTTTCGGACGCGCCAGGGTCAATGTGCGGCTAGTTGTAAAGCTATTCGGCGGGCCCGGCAAGTCGTGCCCCAGTGGGGTTCGGTGCGCATCACTGATGCGCCATCGGGGTGCGAAAAGCATCCTGACTGTTCAGACCAGTAAGACCGAACGAAGCCGCTGAAACCGCGGCCTGGCGCAATGAAAGCGCAGTCTTGGCACGGCCCATGCTCTGTCCGATTGCAGAAATCACTTCCCGCCGATCCGGAGATTGTCCATGACCCAGCGTTACAGCGCCCTTCTCGCTTCCCTGTTTGCCGGCCTGCTGCTGTGCCAGGCTCCCGCTCACGCCGACGGTCTGGACGACGTGGTCAAACGCGGCACGCTGAAAGTCGCCGTGCCGCAGGACTTCCCGCCGTTCGGTTCGGTCGGCCCGGACATGAAACCCCGTGGCCTGGACATCGACACCGCGAAACTGCTGGCCGACCAGCTCAAGGTCAAACTCGAGCTGACCCCGGTCAACAGCACCAACCGCATTCCGTTCCTGACCACTGGCAAGGTCGATCTGGTGATCTCCAGCCTCGGCAAGAACCCCGAGCGCGAGAAAGTCATCGACTTCTCCCGCGCCTACGCCCCCTTCTACCTCGCCGTGTTCGGCCCGCCAGATGCTGCAATCAGCAGCCTCGACGACCTCAAAGGCAAAACCATCAGCGTCACCCGTGGCGCCATCGAAGACATCGAGCTGAGCAAAGTCGCCCCCGAAGGTGTGACCATCAAGCGCTTTGAAGACAACAACTCAACCATCGCCGCCTACCTCGCCGGCCAGGTCGACCTGATCGCCAGCGGCAACGTGGTGATGGTCGCCATCAGCGAGAAGAACCCGAAACGCGTGCCCGCGCTGAAAGTGAAGCTCAAGGATTCGCCGGTGTATGTCGGCGTGAACAAGAACGAAGCCGCACTGCTGGCGAAGGTCAACGATATCCTGACCACCGCCAAGGCTGACGGCGCGCTGGAAAAGAATGCGCAGACCTGGTTGAAAGAATCGCTGCCGGCCGATCTCTGATCGACGACGCGGGAGACTTTCATGGCTTATCAGTTCGATTTCTTGCCGGTGGTGGAAAACACCGACCTGCTGCTGCGCGGGGCGCTGTTCACCCTTGAGCTGACCGCCATCGGCGCGGTGCTCGGGGTGGGCCTCGGAATTGTCGGGGCGCTGGTGCGGGCGTGGAATCTCCGCCCGTTCGCAGCAATCTTCGGCGTCTACGTCGAGTTGATTCGCAACACGCCGTTTCTGGTGCAGTTGTTTTTCATCTTCTTCGGCCTGCCATCGCTCGGCGTGCAGATTTCCGAGTGGCAGGCTGCCGTGCTGGCGATGGTGATCAACCTTGGCGCTTATTCGACCGAGATCATCCGCGCCGGCATTCAGGCGATTCCGCGCGGACAGCTGGAGGCGGCGGCCGCGCTGGCGATGAGTCGTTTTGAAGCGTTCCGGCATGTGGTGCTGCTGCCGGCGCTGGGCAAGGTCTGGCCGGCGCTGAGCAGCCAGATCATCATTGTCATGCTCGGCTCGGCGGTGTGTTCGCAGATCGCCACCGAAGAGCTGAGCTTCGCCGCCAACTTCATTCAGTCGCGCAACTTCCGCGCCTTTGAAACCTATGCGCTGACCACGCTGATCTACCTGTGCATGGCGCTGCTTATCCGCCAATTGCTCAACTGGATCGGCCGGCGCTATATCAGCAGGAGCCGGGCATGAGCGACTTCACCTTCTGGGACATCCTGCGCAACCTGCTCACCGGCCTGCAATGGACGCTGGCGCTGTCGCTGGTGGCGTTCATTGGCGGTGGCATCGTCGGGCTGCTGATCCTGATCATGCGCATCTCGAAAAACTCGCTGCCCAGCAGCATTGCCCGCACCTGGATCGAGCTGTTTCAGGGCACGCCGCTGTTGATGCAGCTGTTTCTGGTGTTTTTCGGCGTGGCGCTGGCCGGGGTCGAAATCTCGCCGTGGATGGCCGCTGCGATTGCCCTGACCTTGTTCACCAGCGCTTATCTGGCGGAGATCTGGCGCGGTTGCGTCGAGTCGATCCCGAATGGCCAGTGGGAAGCCTCGGCGAGCCTGGCGCTCAATCCGCTGGAGCAATTGCGTTATGTGATCCTGCCGCAGGCGCTGCGCATCGCCGTGGCGCCGACCGTGGGCTTCTCGGTGCAGGTGGTCAAAGGCACCGCGGTGACTTCGATCATCGGTTTCACCGAGCTGACCAAGACCGGCGGCATGCTCGCCAATGCCACATTCGAACCGTTCATGGTCTACGGCCTCGTCGCCCTCGGCTATTTCCTCCTCTGCTACCCCTTGTCCCTCAGTGCGCGCTACCTGGAAAGGAGACTGCATGCCTCTGCTTAGAATTTCCGCCCTGCATAAATACTACGGCGATCATCACGTTCTCAAAGGCATCGACCTCAGCGTCGAGGAAGGCCAGGTGGTGGCGATCATCGGCCGCAGCGGCTCGGGCAAATCGACCCTGTTGCGCACGCTCAATGGGCTGGAGTCGATTAACGACGGGGTGATCGAAGTCGATGGCGAATACCTCGACGCCGCCCGCGCCGACCTGCGCAGCCTGCGGCAGAAAGTCGGCATGGTGTTTCAGCAGTTCAACCTGTTCCCGCACCTGACCGTGGGCGAAAACGTCATGCTCGCGCCGCAAGTGGTGCAGAAAGTGCCGAAGGCCAAGGCTGCCGAGCTGGCGCGCGAGATGCTCGAGCGAGTCGGCCTGGGCGAGAAATTCGATGCCTTCCCGGATCGGCTGTCCGGCGGCCAGCAGCAACGCGTGGCGATCGCCCGAGCCCTGGCGATGTCGCCGAAGGTGTTGCTGTGCGACGAGATCACCTCGGCGCTCGACCCGGAACTGGTCAACGAAGTGCTCGCCGTAGTCCGGCAACTGGCCAAGGAAGGCATGACGCTGATCATGGTCACCCACGAAATGCGCTTCGCCCGCGAGGTCGGCGACAAACTGGTGTTCATGCACCATGGCAAGGTGCATGAGGTGGGCGACCCAAAGGTGTTGTTCGCCAATCCGCAGACGGTGGAGCTGGCGAACTTTATTGGGACCGTCGAAGCGATTGCCTGAAAGATGTGTGGTGCCTTTTAGGGCCTCATCGCGGGCAAGCCCGCTCCCACAGGGTTCGATGCAGGAACAGGATCGTACGTTCAGCGCTAAAACCTGTGGGAGCGGGCTTGCCCGCGATTGACCGCGCAGCGGTCATCGACTTTCATCGATGTATCAAGGCTTTGCGCCGTGCGCGTTGGCGTCAGCGTGTGATCGTGGCACGATGGCGGGGTTATCGACCGAGACTCCCTGATCATGCCGCAATCCCAAGCCAAGAATCTGTCCCTGATCGCCGCAATCGACCTGGGCTCCAACAGCTTTCACATGGTCGTGGCCAAGGCCCAGAACGGCGAGATCCGCATTCTCGAGCGTCTCGGCGAAAAGGTACAACTGGCCGCCGGCATCGACGATGCGCGCCAGCTCAACGAAGAATCGATGCAGCGCGGTCTCGACTGCCTCAAGCGCTTCGCACAGCTGATCAACGGCATGCCGCTGGGCGCCGTGCGCATCGTCGGCACCAACGCCCTGCGCGAAGCACGCAACCGGATCGAATTCATCCACCGCGCTGAAGAAATCCTCGGCCATCCGGTAGAAGTCATCTCCGGCCGTGAAGAAGCGCGCCTGATCTACCTGGGCGTGTCACACACCCTCGCCGATACGCCGGGCAAACGTCTGGTCGCCGACATCGGCGGCGGCAGTACCGAATTCATCATTGGCCAGCGCTTCGAGCCACTGCTGCGCGAAAGCCTGCAGATGGGCTGCGTCAGCTTCACCCAGCGCTATTTCAAGGACGGCAAGATCACCCCGGCCCGTTACGCTCAGGCGTACACCGCGGCGCGGCTGGAGATCATGAGCATCGAGCATGCCCTGCACCGCCTGACCTGGGATGAAGCGATCGGCTCCTCGGGCACCATCCGCGCCATCGGTCTGGCGCTGAAGGCCGGCGGCCACGGCACCGGTGAAGTCAACGCCGAAGGCCTGGCCTGGCTCAAGCGCCGCCTGTTCAAGCTTGGCGATGTCGACAAGATCGATTTCGAAGGCATCAAACCCGACCGCCGTGCAATCTTCCCGGCCGGCCTGGCGATTCTCGAAGCGATCTTCGACGCCCTCGAACTGCAACGCATGGATCACTGCGAAGGCGCACTGCGCGAAGGCGTACTCTATGACCTGCTCGGCCGCCATCACCACGAAGACGTGCGCGAACGCACCCTGACTTCGCTGATGGAACGCTACCACGTCGACCTCAAGCAAGCGGCGCGGGTCGAGCGCAAAGCCTTGCACGCTTTCGATCAGGTCGCGGCAGACTGGGAGCTGGACGACGGTATCTGGCGCGAGCTGCTCGGCTGGGCGGCGAAAGTCCACGAAGTCGGCCTGGACATCGCTCACTACCATTACCACAAGCACGGCGCCTACCTGATCGAGCACTCCGACCTCGCCGGGTTCTCCCGCGAAGACCAGCAAATGCTCGCCCTGCTGGTACGTGGCCATCGGCGCAATATTCCCAAGGACAAGTTCGCCGAATTCGGTGACGACGGCATCAAGCTGATTCGCCTGTGCGTGCTGCTGCGTTTTGCCATCCTGTTCCACCATATTCGCGGCACGCAGGCGATGCCGCAGGTGGTGCTGCATGCCAATGGCGACAGCCTTGATGTGGAATTCCCGGAGAACTGGCTGGATGAAAACCAGCTGACCCAGGCGGATTTCGGGCTTGAGGCAGAGTGGCTGACGCGGGTGGGGATTGTGCTCACCGTCCACTGATACACCGCAAATCGCCCCTACAGGTGGGTGGATGACAGGTGCAAAAAGGCGATCCGCAGGGATCGCCTTTTTTATTGGTTTCGGCTTGAGATCGGGGGTGAAGCTTCCCCCTCACCCCAGCCCTCTCCCAGAGGGAGAGGGAGCCGATCTCCTTAGGCTTCAAGGCCTGAGTTCGACTCGATGCTTCAGGTCGGCGTAGCTCGAAAATCCACCTCGGTCAGTCCCCTCTCCCTCTGGGAGAGGGTTAGGGTGAGGGGCTTTTAGCTGCTTACCGGAAGGATGGGGCTACCCAGTCGTTCTAACAGCGTCGCCTGTGCACTCCTCGGGTTCTGGTTGCCGGTCGGCGTGTTGCGGATATAGCGGCCGTCCGACTGCAAGCTCCAGCTGTGGGTATTGTCGGTCAAATACAGCTCCAGCTCTTTCTTCACGCGCGTCAGCAGCTTTTTGCCTTCCACCGGGAAGCAAGTCTCGACGCGCTTGTCGAGGTTGCGCTCCATCCAGTCGGCGCTGGAGAGGAACATCTGCTCGTCGCCGCCGTTGAGGAAGTAGAACACCCGCGTGTGCTCGAGGAAGCGGCCGATGATCGAGCGCACGTGGATGTTGTGCGAGACCCCGGCGATGCCCGGCCGCAGGCAGCACATGCCGCGCACCACCAGATCGATGCGCACGCCCGACTGGCTGGCCTTGTACAGCGCGCGGATGATCTTCGGATCGGTCAGCGAGTTGAACTTGGCGATGATGTGCGCCGGCTTGCCGTCGAGGGCAAATTGCGTCTCGCGGGCGATCATGTCGAGCATGCCTTTTTTCAGGGTGAACGGCGCATGCAGAAGCTTTTTCATGCGCAGGGTCTTACCCATGCCGATCAACTGGCTGAACAGTTTGCCGACGTCTTCGCACAAGGCGTCGTCGGAAGTCAGCAGGCTGTAGTCGGTGTACAGACGGGCGTTGCCGGCGTGGTAGTTACCGGTGCCGAGGTGCGCGTAGCGGACGATTTCGCCAGCCTCGCGGCGCAGGATCAGCATCATCTTGGCGTGGGTCTTGAAGCCGACCACGCCGTAGATCACCACCGCACCGGCCGCTTGCAGACGACTTGCCAGTTGCAGGTTGGACTCTTCGTCAAACCGCGCACGCAACTCGATCACCGCAGTGACTTCCTTGCCGTTACGCGCGGCGTCGACCAGCGCATCGACGATCTCCGAGTTGGCGCCGGAGCGGTACAGCGTCTGGCGTACGGCGAGCACATGCGGGTCTTTCGCGGCCTGACGCAGCAGGTCGACGACCGGAGTGAACGACTCGAACGGGTGTAGCAGGAGGATGTCCTGCTTGCTGACCACGCTGAAGATGTTTTCGCTGTTCTGCAGCAGTTTCGGGATCTGCGGGGTGAACGGCGTGTATTGCAGTTCCGGGTGGCTGTCGAGACCGGTAATGCTGAACAGACGCGTCAGGTTGACCGGGCCGTTGACCTGATACAACTCGGTCTCGCTCAGGTTGAACTGCTTGAGCAGGTAGTCCGAGAGGTGTTTCGGGCAGGTGTCGGCAACTTCCAGACGCACCGCATCGCCATAACGTCGTGAGAACAACTCGCCACGCAGCGCGCGGGCCAGGTCTTCGACGTCTTCGGAATCGAGCGCCAGATCGGCGTTTCGGGTCAGCCGGAACTGGTAGCAGCCTTTGACCTTCATGCCCTGAAACAGATCATCGGCGTGGGCGTGGATCATCGACGACAGGAATACATAGTTGTCGCCAGCGCCGCCGACTTCTTCCGGCACCTTGATGATCCGTGGCAGCAGGCGCGGCGCCGGGATGATCGCCAGGCCGGAGTCGCGACCGAAGGCGTCGATACCTTCGAGCTCGACGATGAAGTTCAGGCTCTTGTTCACCAGCAACGGGAACGGGTGCGTCGGGTCGAGGCCGATCGGGGTGATGATCGGCGCGATCTCGTCGCGGAAATAACGGCGCACCCAGGTTTTGAGCTTGGTGGTCCAGTTACGCCGGCGAATGAAGCGCACCTGATGCTTTTCCAGCTCCGGCAGCAGGATGTCGTTGAGGATCGCGTACTGGCGGTCAACGTGACCGTGAACCAGTTCGCTGATCCGCGCCAGCGCCTGATGCGGCTGCAGGCCATCGGCGCCGGCCTGTTCACGGGCGAAGGTGATCTGCTTTTTCAGCCCGGCGACGCGGATCTCGAAGAATTCGTCGAGGTTGCTGGAGAAGATCAGCAGAAACTTCAGCCGCTCCAGCAACGGGTAGGACTCGTCCAGCGCCTGTTCCAGCACGCGGATGTTGAATTGCAGTTGTGAGAGCTCGCGGTGGATGTACAGGCTGCTGTCATCCAGGCCGGGGATGGCGATCGCCGGCACCGCCACTGCGGGTTCGGCGACCGGCGCGGGTGGCGCAGGCTCGAGTTCCGGCGGGGTCTCGGCGATCTGCTCGACCACCGGTTGAGCTTCTTTTACGGCAACTTCAGTGAGTCCTTCGGTATTCATCGCATGTTCCTGGGAGGGCTATTTCTGCTCTCGTAACAATTGAGCGGCACGAACGGCAAAGTAAGTCAGGATGCCATCTGCGCCGGCACGTTTAAAGGCGGTCAGTGATTCAAGAATCACCGCTTCGCTCAACCAGCCATTCTGAATGGCGGCCATGTGCATGGCGTACTCGCCACTGACCTGATAGACGAAGGTCGGCACCTTGAAGGCATCTTTGACCCGAAAAAGAATGTCCAGGTACGGCATGCCGGGCTTGACCATGACCATGTCCGCGCCTTCGGCCAGGTCCGCACCGACTTCGTGCAGCGCTTCGTCGCTGTTGGCCGGGTCCATCTGGTAGGAGGCCTTGTTGGCTTTGCCGAGGTTGCTGGCC
The DNA here is from genome assembly GCF_055484735.1 of Pseudomonas sp. 15C. Taxonomy (NCBI): domain Bacteria; kingdom Pseudomonadati; phylum Pseudomonadota; class Gammaproteobacteria; order Pseudomonadales; family Pseudomonadaceae; genus Pseudomonas; species Pseudomonas sp. 15C. The sequence continues at coordinate 59,554 of NZ_JBUDGD010000008.1, forward strand.
GAGCCGACCGCATCGCGGAACGGGCCGTAGTAGGCGCTGGCGTACTTGGCCGAATAGGCCATGATCCGCACGTTGACGTGGCCGGCGATTTCCAGCGCTTCACGAATGGCCTGGATGCGCCCGTCCATCATGTCCGACGGCGCTACGACTTGCGCGCCCGCTTCGGCATGGGACAACGCCTGGCGGACCAGTGCATCGACGGTGACGTCGTTCTGCACGTAGCCGTCTTCGTCGAGGATGCCGTCTTGGCCGTGAGTGGTGAACGGATCCAGCGCCACATCGGTGATGACGCCCAGCTCCGGAAAACGCTGACGCAGCGCGCGGGTCGCGCGCTGGGCAATGCCTTCAGGGTTCCACGCTTCGGCAGCGTCGAGGGATTTCAGTTCCGGCGGGGTGACCGGGAACAGCGCCAGTGCCGGAATCCCCAGCTCAACCCACTTGGCCGCTTCTTCGAGCAGCAAGTCGATCGTCAGCCGCTCCACGCCCGGCATCGACGTTACGGCTTCGCGGCGGTTTTCGCCGTCGAGCACGAACACCGGCAGGATCAGGTCATTGACTGTCAGTACATTTTCCCGCACCAGCCGACGCGAAAAATCATCACGGCGGTTGCGACGCAGACGGGTAGCAGGGAACAGGCGATTGGCGGGGGTAAAGCTCACGGCGGACTCCTGAGCCCGGGCAAAACGGGCGAGCGTGACAGTTATAGACGGCCATTATGACCAACAGATGACAGTTATGTGTGCCCCTTGTCACGTAGCCGCATTCCATTGTCAGCGTAGGAAATGTTCACGTCGAGACACATTTGGACACTTTCATGAATGTGTCCGAAGGGTTAGGCTGCGCGTTCATTTCGCCAGCACCCAGACAATGCTCCAACAATTTCTGCACGACTTTGGCTACTTTGCCTTGTTTCTCGGCACGTTCTTCGAAGGCGAAACCATCCTGGTGCTCGCGGGCTTCCTCGCGTTCCGCGGATACATGGACATCAACCTGGTGGTGGTCGTGGCCTTCTGCGGCAGTTATGCCGGCGATCAGCTGTGGTACTTCCTCGGCCGCAAGCACGGGCGCAAACTGCTGGCGCGCAAACCGCGCTGGCAGATGATGGGCGACCGCGCGCTGGAGCATATCCGCAAGCATCCGGACATCTGGGTCCTGAGTTTCCGTTTTGTCTATGGTCTGCGCACGGTGATGCCGGTGGCGATCGGCCTGTCGGGTTATCCGCCGGGACGTTATCTGTTGCTCAACGGCATTGGCGCGGCGATCTGGGCCACGGCACTGGCGGCTGCCGCGTATCACTTCGGTGCGGTGCTCGAAGGCATGCTCGGCAGCATCAAGAAGTACGAGCTGTGGGTGCTCGGCGCCTTGCTGATCCTGGGCCTCGGGCTGTGGCTGCGCCGGCGCTTCAAGAATGCGCGCCTGGCCAAACAGATTTATCAGGACGAGCAACTGGCCAAAGCCGCCGAGGCCGAACAGTTGCGCAACACCGAAGCGTCCAGCCCCGCCGAACCCAAGACGCCGACCGAGTAACGCGCCGCACGCTCTCATGCCTGCGGCCGTGCCCGGTGCGCCGGGTCCTCACGCCCCACTGTTTCCCCTCCCGGCACGCTTGCGTCGCCCGCAAAAAATGAACACCCCGCCGCCGTTGCGATCCATGAAGAGAGGGTTCTGTGCCCGATACCGCCGCCCGTTGCGCCTATGGCAACGCGCGACGATTTAGTGGACATTGAGCGCCATGAATCTGGAGAGAAACCCATGAGCAAAAAAGTTGCAGTGATCCTGTCCGGCAGTGGCGTGTATGACGGTGCCGAGATCCAGGAAAGCGTGATTACCCTGCTGCGCCTTGATCAGCGCGGTGCGCAGGTGCAGTGCTTCGCGCCGAACATCGCGCAATTGCATGTGATCAATCACCTGACCGGCGAGGAAATGCCCGAGTCGCGCAATGTGCTGGTGGAATCGGCGCGCATTGCCCGTGGCAACGTCAAGGACATCCGCGACGCCGACGTCGAGGAGTTCGACGCGCTGATCGTGCCGGGCGGTTTCGGTGCGGCGAAAAATCTCTCGAATTTCGCCATCGAAGGCGCTGGTTGCAGCGTACAGCCTGAAGTACTGGCGCTGGCCGAGGCGTTTGCCGAAGCGGGCAAACCGGTCGGCCTGATTTGCATTTCCCCGGCGCTGGCAGCAAAAATCTACGGCCCCGGCGTGACCTGCACCATCGGCAACGATGCAGACACCGCCGCGGCCATGAGCAAAATGGGCGCGACCCACGAAGAGTGCGCGGTGACCGAGATCGTCGAAGACAAGGCGCGCAAACTCGTCACCACCCCAGCCTACATGCTGGCGCAGACCATCAGTGAAGCGGCGTCGGGCATCAACAAACTGGTCGACCGCGTGCTCGAGCTGACCCATGAGAACGACGCCTGATCATTGCCTGCATGCAAACCCGACTGTGGGAGCGAGCTTGGTCGCGAAAGCGCTAGATCAGGCAACTCTGTGTTGAATGACCCACCGTCTTCGCGAGCACGCTCGCTCCCACAGGGACTTGTGTGGGGCTCAGGGTTTGCGGGTCAGGCGGGTGAGAATCCGGTCCAGCGCATTGGCAAACGCCTGCTTCTCCCGCTCGCCGAACGGCGCCGGGCCGCCACTGACCTGCCCCTGCTCACGCAAATCGGTAAACAGGTTGCGCACCGCCAGGCGCTCGCCCATGTTCTGCGCATCGAACTCCTTGCCGCGCGGATCCAGCGCTGCCACGCCTTTCTTCACCAAGCGGTCGGCCAGCGGGATATCGCTGCAGATCACCAGCTCACCGGGCACCGCGTGCTCGACCAGATAATCATCCGCCGCATCCGGCCCGCTCGGCACCACGATCAGTTTGACGATCGCCAGCCCCGGCTTTGTCTGCGGTTGCCCAGCCACCAGCACCACCTCGAACTGGCGCTTGAGGGCGAACTTCACCACCAGATCCTTCGCCGCCCGCGGGCAGGCGTCCGCATCAATCCAGACACGCATTTTCTTTCTCCAAAAACAAACAGGCTCGCTCCCCACAGGATACACACCGATCCAAGGAGCGAGCCTGCTCGCGAAGTGAGCGCCAGCGAATGCTGGTTAAACGGCGACGCGGCGTTTCTCAGCCACCCAACTACGCCCATACAACACAACAATCGCCAGAACCGCCACCGCCTGCGCCGCTAACGAATACGCATCGGCGTGAATCCCCAGCCAGTCGAATTCAAAGAACGCCACTGGCCGCGTGCCGAAGATCCCGGCCTCTTGCAACGCTTTCACGCCATGCCCGGCAAACACCACCGACAACGCGCACAGCAGCGCCGCGTTGATGCTGAAGAACAACGTCAGCGGCAATTTCGCCGAACCACGCAGGATCACCCACGCCAGACCCACCAGCAGCACCAGCGCCGTCGCCCCGCCCGCCAAGACCGCGTTGTGCCCGGCAGGTCCGGCCTGCAACCACAGGGTTTCGTAAAACAGGATCACTTCGAACAGCTCGCGATACACCGAGAAGAACGCGAGGATCGCGAAGCCGAAACGCCCGCCACCGCCGACCAGACTGCTCTTGATGTAATCCTGCCAGGCGGCCGCATGCCGGCGATCGTGCATCCACACGCCGAGCCACAACACCATGACACTGGCGAACAGGGCTGTCGCGCCTTCGAGCAATTCACGCTGCGAACCGCTGACATCGATCACATACGCCGCCAGCGCCCAGGTGCCCAAGCCGGCCAGCAATGCCAGGCCCCAGCCGACGTTGACGCTGCGCACTGCCGATTGCTGCCCGGTGTTACGCAGGAACGCGAGGATGGCCGCCAGCACAAGAATCGCTTCCAGGCCTTCGCGCAGCAGAATCAGCAGCCCGGAGATGTAGCTCAGCGACCAGCTCAGGCCATCGCTGCCCAACAGACCGGCCGACTCCTTGAGTTTGGCCTTGGCCGCGTCCAGACGTTGCTCGGCCTGCTCGACCGGCAGGCCGTCCTGCAAGGATTGCCGATACGCCATCAGCGATTTTTCGGTGTCCTTGCGCACGTTGGCGTCGACGTTATCCAGCGAGCTTTCGACCAGCTCGAAGCCTTCCAGATACGCCGCCACCGAAAGGTCGTACGCCTGATCGTGCTCACCGGCGCGGTAGGCGGCCAGACTCTTGTCCAGAGTAGCGGCGGTGTAGTCGAGCAACTGCGCCGGGCCACGCTTGACCTGCGGCGGTTGCGCCCGTTGTGCACGGAATGTCGCCGCAGCTTGCGGACCTTCGGCGGCCTGCACTTCGGCCGGGGTCTGGCGGGCCAGATCGGCAATGTTGTAGGTCTTGTCGGCTTTCGCAGCCGTGGCGTCGGCACTGAAACCGGCGATATAGGTCGCCAGATCCCAGCGCTGGCGATCGTCGAGCTGATCGGCAAACGCCGGCATATCGGTACCTTCGACGCCTTGGCCGAGGGTGTTGTAGATGGCGTACAGACTCAGATGATCGATCCGCGCCGCGTCGCGCAGATTCGCTGGCGCCGGCGACATGCCGAGCGCGGCCGGGCCGTCACCGGCACCGCTGTCGCCATGGCACACCGAGCAATGCTGCGCATACAACGGTGCGCCACGGGTTGGGTCGGGGGTGATGATCGGGGCTTGGCTGACTTCGTACGCCACCGCCAGTTGCGCGCCCAATTGTCGCGCCTGCCGCGCCACCTCGGCACCGTCCTGCCTGGCGCTGATCGCAGTGTGCAAGGCGCTGACGCCTTGCTCCAGTGCGGCTTTTTCCGGTTTGGCCGGCATGCCGGCAATCAACCCTTGCAGCGCCTGGGTGAATTCCAGTTGCTCGCGGTATTCAGCGTCATCGACGACCTTTCCCGCCTCGACCGTTGGCGGGTAATCCGCGCTGATGTAATCGAGCAGGTGCAACGCCTGCGGCGCGCCTTCCACGGTATCGGCCAGCAGCGGCAGGCTGCTCAGGGCAAACAACGGGAACAGCAGCCAGGCCAGCAATCGGGACGAGGCAGTCATGAACGAATCTCAAATGGAAATGCGAAGTTACATATTGTTCACTTCGCAGACGTTTCACTCAAGCTTTGTCGGCGTTTCGCTTTGATTGACAGGAAATAGCCGGAAGACGGCAGCAACGGTTATCCCCGAGTATTGCCGCATTGCCCACTGGCGATGGTACTTCGTACTGCCCCGATGAAGATCGCAGCCATTTGCCATCATCCACTTTATACTGCCCGCCCCAGAGCATTTGCGCGCAAGGAATCATCGTCGATGCGGATAATCCCGTCGGTTTTTTTGTTCTGCGTGGCGGTTCAGCTGAGCGGCTGTGCCGCCTACCGCAACTACGACACGGAGATGCAGCAGACCACCGAACAGATGACTCGGGGCAATCTTGACGGAGCCCTGGCGCTGGTCGAAATGCACAATCCCTGGGAGGATAAGGATCTTCTCTACTACCTGGAAAAAGGTGCAATTCTCAGCGCCGGCAGTGTCCTCCCCGATAGCCAGGACGCCTGGCGTCACGCCGACCGGATGATTTTTCAGCGCGAGGAGGCCAACCCCTCCGGCGCCATGAAGTTGCTGGCACGCTTCGGTGACGAAATGGGCACGATGCTGGTCAATGACAAGCTGCGGCGCTACGAAGGCTACGATTACGAAAAGGTCATGTTGACCACGCAGATGGCTCTCAATCAGCTGTCCGTGAATGATTTTGATGGCGCCCGCGCAGACATCAAAAAGACCCATGAGCGCGAGGCCTTGATCGCACGTCAGCGGGAAAAGCAATACGAAGCGGCCGAGGAACAGGCCAAGGCCCAAGGCAAAACCCCGCACTACAAGGACCTTGAAGGTTATCCAGTTGCTTTGCTTGAAGCCCCTCAGGTCGTGGAACTGAAAAATGGCTACCAGAGTGCGTTCAGCCATTATCTTGCCGGTTTCACCTACGAAGCTTTGGGTGAGCGAGCACTCGCAGCGTCCGGTTATCGTCAGGCAATCGAACTGCGTCCCGACATGCCCTGGCTGCAATCGGCTTTGCGCAATCTCGACAAACCGGCAGCGAAAGCCGATGAAAGCGATGTGTTGCTGATTATCCAAAGTGGCCTGGCCCCTGCTCGCAGCTCAGTGCAGGTGCCCATTCCGGTCCGCCTGAATGAAAATCTGGTCATCGTCGCGCCCATTTCATTCCCGGTGATGATACCGGACGCGGTCACTCCCAACTTCAGCCATGTCAGCGTGGACGGTCGCAAACAATCGCTGACCGTGATCAACAGCGTGACCGACATGTCCATGCGCACACTACGTGACGACATGCCGCAAATCATTTCGCGGGCGATGTTTCGCGCCAACATGGCAGCAATCGGTCAGGCGCAGGAAAACGAGCGCAACCCGGCAAAAGCATCGCTGATCGTCACGCAACATGACCCTTTCGAGGAAGCCGATACCCGGACCTGGCGGGCGCTACCGGACAAGACACTGGTCGCTCGCCTGCGCCTGAAGAAAGGGTTGCACACTTTTCGGTTTGCGATGACGCCCATCAATCACCCGTTTCAGATGCGCGTCGATCAAGATCGCCAGATTCTGCATCTGCGGGTATTCCGGGATCAGGTATTTACCGTGGGATCGGCGTTCATTCCCCGGCTGGAAACTTTGCCAACAAACACTCAATCCGCTGAGAAGTGATGGCACAAGGTTAAAAAGTGCAGTTAAAAAGCTATTACATAGCCATCACCGCACGCTTATAATGCCGCGCCCTCGCCCTGCGAGCCGGCATCAAAGCTCCTCTTGCAAGAGGAATTGGCAGGAGGCCAGCGCCACTGTCGATCGGTCATATCAGCCCGACCAGCACCCGCGGCTGCAGTTATCGCTACTCAGGGAAGAAGTACCCATGGCATTCCGCGCTCCCACTCTGCTCGCGCTCAGCGCCGTCACCCTGCTGTCCGGCTGTTCGGCCTTTCGCAATTACGACTCCGAACTGGCTCAAACCAATCAGCAACTGGCCTCCGGCAACGTTGACGCTGCACTGACCCTGCTGGAAAAGAACAACACCGGCACCGACAAAGATCTGCTTTATTACTTCGAAAAAGGTGAACTGCTGCGCGCCAAGGGCGACCTGTCCGGCAGCCAGAATGCCTGGACCAGCGCTGATCAGGTGGTCGGTCAGTGGGAAGATGCGGTCAAGCTCGATAGCGCGAAGTATCTCGCCCAGTTCGGCAGTTTCCTGGTCAATGACAAGGTGCGCCGCTACGAAGGCTACGACTACGAAAAAGTCATGCTGACCACGCAGATGGCCCTGAACCTGCTCGCAGTCAACGATTTCGACGGCGCGCGCACCGCGATCAAGCGCACTCACGAGCGTGAGGCGGTCATCGCCGATCTGCGCGACAAGGAATACCTCAAGAGCGAAGAAGAGGCCGAGAAGGAAGGGATCAAGACCCAGTACAAGGATTTGCAGGGTTATCCGGTCGCCAGCCTCGACGCCCCGGAAGTGGTGGGCCTGAAAAACAGCTACCAGAGTGCGTTCAGCCACTACCTTGCCGGCTTCGTTTACGAAGCGCTGGGCGAGAAGGATCTGGCTGCACCGGGTTATCGCAAAGCCGCCGAGTTGCGCCCGAACACGCCGCTGCTGGAGCAGGCCCTGGTCAATCTCGACAAGCCGAGCAAATCCGACGACAGCGACATCCTGATTGTGGTGCAAAGCGGACTCGCCCCAGCCCGCGACTCGATCCGCGTGCCGCTGCCATTGCCGATCTCCAACAACGTGGTGATCACCCCGCTGTCGTTCCCGATCATCAAACCGGACACCTCCACCGCGCCGTTTTCGCAGATTGGCGTCGACGGCCAGCAAGTCGACCTGACCGCGCTCAACAGCACCACCGCCATGTCGCGCCGTGCGCTGCGTGACGATATGCCGGGGATCATCGTACGCACCACCGTGCGGGCGATCACCAAAGGCGTGGCACAAAAACAGATCAACGAAACCAACCCGCTGGCTGGCTTGGCCGTGGGTATTTCTTCAGCGGTGCTCGAAGGTGCCGATACCCGTACATGGCGTACGCTGCCAGACAACACTCAGGTGGTGCGCCTGCGCTTGAAGAAGGGCGAACATCAGGTCACGCTGCCGAGCGCCGTGGGTGGCTCGGTGGTCAAGGTCAACGTTGACCAGCGTTACCAGGTGATCAGCCTGCGCGCCGTGGGCAATCAGGTGTTCGCCGGTGGCCTCGCTGCCCACGTCGTCCCGAATGCCGCTGCGACCAGCGTCGCCAGCCTCAAACAACCTTAAGAACGGAGTCTTTGCATGCGCTTCAAACTCATCGCCGTCGCCGCCCTCGCCTTGCTGGCGAGCGGCTGCGCCACCCCGCCACCGCCAGAGCCGGGCAGCGCCGCGAGCAAAGTCGTGGCCATGGGCCCGCAGAAACACATCGTTGTCGGCGCTATGCGCGTCGCCCGCGAAAACGGCTTCATGACCGTCAACGTGCAGTTGAGCAACACCCTCAACAGCAACAAGATTTTCTACTACCGCTTCGCCTGGCTTGGCGCGGAAGGTTTCCCGGTGGCCGAAGAAGAAGTCTGGAAAAGCCAGATGATGTACGGCGCTCAGACCAGCTTTATTCAGGCCATTGCCCCGACCCCGAAAGCGATGGATTTCCGTCTGGAAATCAAAACGCCTTAAGCCCGTCACCCTATTCCTGATTCAGAGATCACTCCCATGTTTGCACGCTTTTCCTGCATCGCTGTCATCGCCCTGCTGGCCTCCGGTTGCGCCAACACCTCGCCGACACTCGGCAGCAAGAACATCAGCTACGGCGACACCAAAGCGGTGGAAACCGTGACCAACGAATTCGGTTCGACCGACCTGCAAATGATCGCCGAGTCGATGACCCGCTCGCTGGCTCAGTCCGGCATCCTGCAGGGCCGTCCGGTGGTTCAGGTCTACGATGTGAAGAACAAGACCAGCGAGTACATCGATACCCGCGAAATCACCACCAGCATCAAGACCCAGTTGATGAAGACCGGCGTTGCGCGTTTCGCCAGCGACAACAATGCGATGCAGAGCCAGGTTGACCAGCTCAAGCTGCAGAACCAGAGCGGTCTGTACAAAAAGAGCACCGTGGCCAAGACTGGCAACATGATCGCCGCCAAGTACCGCATCGAAGGTTCGATCAGCTCGATCGTCAAGCGCAGCAGCGATTACAAGGACGTCTTCTACAAATTCAGCCTGCAACTGATCGACGTCGAAAGCGGTCTGGCCGAGTGGATGGACGAAAAAGAGATCCGCAAAACCACGGAGCGTTAAGCAATGCGCGCATGGATTGGCATGATGGCCCTGGCTTGCGCGTTCAGCGTGCAAGCGGCCCCGAAAGTCGCGGTGACGGATCTGGCGTACCAGGAGCGCGTGGAGCAATACATCCACATCGTTTCGGCGCAGAGCAATCACCGCGAGGGTTACTACAGCTCCAGCGGTTCTTCGAGCTACAACGAGATCGAAGCCACCACCAGCTACATCGAGCAGAGCGAGCTGCGCAAATTCACTGGCGACATCAAGGGTGAGATCCTGCGTACCGGCATGTTCCAGCTGGTGCAGGGCACGCCATACACCGCCTCGTCCAAGGGCGATGTGTACGACGTGATCAAGCGCATCAAGGCCGGCAATTTCAAGGGCGCCGACTACGTGCTGTTCGGCACGGTCTCGGATATTGACTTCACCCAGGACATCAACGAGCTGGCGCACACCGACAGCTATTCGGCGGTACTGGGCCTGACGCTGGTGGCGGATTTCAGCCTGATCAACACCAAGACCTTCGAGATCACCTCGGCGTTCACGGCGATGGGCGAAGCGCAGGACACCAAACTGGTCAATCATCGCGACATCAAGATTTCGCTGAACCGTCCACGGGTGGTCCGCGAAGTCTCGAAAGCGCTGGGCGAAGACGTGGCCGGACAGCTGAGCATGCAGCTCGGTGGCGACGGTTACGAGCAGCCGCGCGAGGCACCACAGCGCAACAATCTGCCACGCGACACCGCGCCGGTGATTCTGCGCTGACTGATCGTTCCCACGCTCAGCGTGGGCATGCAGCCCGGGACGCTCTGCGTTCCAGGCACAAAAAAGGCGACCGCCCGGGTCGCCTTTTTTGTGCCTATGCGGTTTACACCGCCGCTTTGCGCAACGTCGCCATAAACGCTGCGGCACCGATGAACAGCCCGGCAAACGTGCGATTCATACGGCGCTGCTGCTTCGGCGTGCGCAACAAACGCAGCACTTTCGAAGCCAGCCCGGTGTAGCCCGCCATGACGATCAGATCGACGAAGATCATCGTCACCCCGATCACCAGATACTGAATCAACAACGGCGCATGCGGGTTGATGAACTGCGGCAGCACCGCGAGCATGAACACCAGCGCCTTGGGATTGCTGATGTTCACCAGAAACCCGCGAAATACCAGCGCCAGCGGCTTGCCGATCGGCCGCACCGCGGCGTCATCGCTCATGTCCATGGGCAGCGCGCGCCACTGTTTGATCGCCAGGTAAACCAGATAGGCCACGCCGAACCATTTGATCGCATGGAACGCCGTGGCGGAAGCCGTGAGGATCGCCCCGACCCCGGCGCCGACAATCGCAATCTGCACCGCCAGACCGATCTGCAGACCGAGGGCGTTCCAGTAACCGCGCCAGAAACCGTATTGCAGACCGCTGGACATCGACGCGATGGCGCCGGCGCCCGGCGACAGGCTGATCACCCAGCAAGCGGCGAAAAACGCCAGCCATGTTTGAAGCTCCATCGCACACCTCGACTCGTGCTCGTGACAAAGGCATAAGCTAATGCGGCTGTACCTGGATGACTACCGGTTTTTCTGAATGTTGCAGCGCTAGTGAGTTCTTCGCGAGCAGGCTTGCTCCCACATTCTGATCGGGGTCAACTTGTGTACAAGCGAGCCTGCTCGCGAAAGCGCCAGATCAGGCACCGGAAATCTACTTCTCGAACCCGCTCGCAGGAAACACATCCGTCCCGCGCCAGCGCCGCACCGAACGCTGGAAGAACAGGCTGTTGGGCACCTGCACCATGGCGCTGCCGGTGCCGAGTTCTTCGGCCTCGATCAATGTGGTGTAGAGCAGATTGATCGCCACCACCCGGCCTTTGACCCCCGGTTTGTCGGTGGTATCGACCAGCTCGACGACATCGCCCAGGCGGAACGGCCCGACAGTAAAGATCAGAATGGCGCAGAGCAGGTTGGACAACACGCTCCACATGGCAAAGAACGCCACCGCCGCCACCGCGACGAATCCAGAGAGAGCGGTCCACAGCACCGTCGCCGAAACCCCGAGGCGTTCCAGCACGAATATCACCGCACTGCCCATGATCAGCCAGCGCAATACACCGCGCAGCGGCATCAGCAGTTGTGGCGGGAACGGATAGCGCTCACCCAGACGGGTCAGGCCCCTGGCGACTACGCGCTGGGTCAGGTAACCGGCGAGCAGGATCAACAGAATCTGCACGCCGAGCCAGATCGGCTCAATCCACATGGCCGGCAGCGGCAGCTTGAACGCTTCCATCAGGACAACGCCTCCAGCTCCGCCTGCATGCTTTCCAGAGTCTCCAGCGCTTCCATCCAGGCTTCTTCAAGCTCGGCTTCGCGAACCTTCAACCTGGCCTGCTCGGCAAGCAGATCGCGCAGTTCGTTCTTGCGCGCCGGCTCGTAGATGTCACTGTCGCCCAGACTCGCGTCGACCTTGGCGAGTTTTTCGTGGAGCTTGCCCAGCTCGGCTTCGAGCTTGTCGGCCTCTCGCTTGTGCGGGGCCAGTTGCTGACGCAGCGCGGCAGCTGCCTGACGCTGGGCCTTCTTGTCAGTCTTGTCCGGGTTCACCGGGGTGTTGCTCGCCGGCGCGTTGCGTTGGCGATACTCGACCAGCCATCGCGCATAGTCTTCGAGATCGCCATCGAACTCTTCAACCTTGCCGTCAGCGACCAGGTAAAAGTTGTCGGTGGTGCTCTTGAGCAAATGCCGATCGTGAGACACCACCAGTACCGCGCCGCTGAATTCCTGCAGCGCCATGGTCAGCGCCAGGCGCATTTCCAGATCGAGGTGGTTGGTCGGTTCGTCGAGCAGCAGCAGGTTCGGCCGTTCCCAGGCGATCAGTGCCAACGCCAGACGAGCCTTTTCGCCACCGGAAAAATTCAGCACCGGCTCGTCGATGCGCGCACCGCGGAAGTCGAAACCGCCGAGGAAATCACGCAAGGTCTGCTCGCGCTCGGTCGGCGCCAGACGCTGCAAGTGCAGCAACGGGCTGGCCTTGGCATCCAGCGAATCGAGCTGATGCTGTGCGAAATAGCCGACCACGGTGTTTTCGCCGCGGGTAAGGCGCCCGGCCAGCGGTTCGAGTTCGCCGGCGAGATTCTTGATCAGCGTCGATTTACCGGCACCGTTCGGACCCAGCAGACCAATCCGCGCGCCTGGGGTCAGTTGCAGCTTGACCTTCTCCAGGATGGTTTTGTCACCATAACCCAGACGCGCATCGGACAGGTCGATCAGCGGGCTGGAGATCTTGCTCGATTCGCGGAAAACGAAATCGAACGGCGAATCGACGTGCGCCGCCGACAGTTCTTCCATCCGCTCAAGGGCCTTGATCCGGCTCTGCGCCTGACGAGCCTTGGTCGCTTGGGCCTTGAAGCGGGCGATGTAGCTTTCCATGTGCGCACGCTGCGCCTGCTGCTTCTCGTAGGCCTGTTGCTGCTGGGCCAGACGCTCGGCACGGGCACGCTCGAACGCGGTGTAGCCGCCACGATAGAGGGTCAGCTTGCGCTGGTCGACGTGGGCCACGTGATCGACCACTTCATCGAGGAAATCGCGGTCGTGGGAAATCAGCAGCAACGTGCCCGGATAGCTTTTCAGCCATTCCTCGAGCCAGATGATCGCGTCGAGATCCAGGTGGTTGGTCGGTTCGTCGAGCAGCAGCAGGTCCGATGGGCACATCAGGGCCTGCGCCAGGTTCAGACGCATCCGCCAGCCACCGGAGAAATCGCCGACCTGACGATCCATCTGCTCGTTGCTGAAACCGAGACCGGCGAGCAGTTTGCGCGCCCGCGCATCGGCGGTGTAGCCGTCGGCGCTGTCGAGCTCGGCGTGCAGACGCGCCAACGCGGTGCCGTCATGGGCCTCCTCGGCGGCAGCGAGCTCGCGCTGCACTTCGCGCAGGCGCAGGTCGCCGTCGAGCACATAGTCGACGGCCAAGCGCTCGAGGGTATCGACCTCCTGGCGCATGTGCGCGATGCGCCAGTCGGCCGGCAGCAGGCAATCGCCCGAGTCCGGGTGCAACTCGCCACGCAGCAAGGCAAACAGGCTGGATTTGCCGGCGCCGTTGGCACCGATGAGGCCGGCTTTGTGGCCGGCGTGCAGGGTCAGCTCGGCGTCTTCTAGCAGACGTTGCGGGCCACGCTGTAAAGTCAGGTTCTGAAGTCGGATCATAATGGCGGCGGAGTCTACCAGCTTCGCTCACAACTGGCGCGAGTAGCACGATGTCCTCTGACCTGTGGAGCTTTGCCCTGAATGTCTACACCCGAGCGGGTGTGGAAGATGCCTGCCTGCAATTGCAAACAGCGGGCGCCAATGTCTGCCTGTTGCTGTGCGGTTTGTGGCTGGAACAACGCGCGGTAGCGTGTGATGAGCAACGCGTGAGCCTGCTGCGGACGCTGACCGAGCCTTGGGACGCCGAGGTGGTGCAGCCGCTGCGAACATTGCGCATGCAATGGAAGACGCGGGCAAACGATGATGCCGTATTGAAAGGCATGCGCGAGCAGATCAAGTCACTCGAGCTTGAGGCTGAGCGAGCATTGCTGTCACGGCTTGAAGGTGTAGCGCAGGCGTGGGCGCGAAACGCTGCCGGCTCGACCACCTGGCTTGAAGAACTGGCCGGCGCGGCGGCCAGCCCGAACCGCGACGCGCTGCAAGTGCTGCGCGTCGCGGCAACCGGCACTTAGGAAGCGCTGGTCGGGTTGTTGCTGACGCTCGATGCAGCGGCTGGCGATGGCGCAGTCGCAGGGATCGAGGGAGTAGCGGCAGGTGCCGCGGCGGCCGGAGTGGCTGGCGCGGCAGGCTTGGCAGCTGGAGCGGCGGCTGGTTTGGTAGCGGCTGGCTTCTTCGCGGCAGGTTTTGCAGCCGGTTTCGCAACTGGCTTGGCGGCCGGTTTGGCAGCAGCAGGCTTGGCGGCGGAGGTGGCTGGTTTAGCAGCGGCGGCTGGCTTGGCGGCGGCTTTCACTGCTGGTTTTGCAGCTGGCTTGGCGGCAGCTTTTGCAGCTGGCTTTGCGGCTGGCTTGGCAGCTGCGGTTTTGGCGGCAGGTTTTGCGGCGGGTTTCGTCGCAGCTTTCGCCGCAGGTTTAGCGGCCGGTTTGGCAGCGGCGGTTTTCGCCGGAGCGGCTTTGGTCGCGGCGGGTTTTACAGCCGGTTTGGCGGCGGCAGTTTTAGCGGCAGGCTTGGCGGCAGCTGGTTTGGCAGCGGTGGTTTTCGCCGCCGGCTTTGCAGCGCTCGCCGCAGCCGGTTTTTTCACCGCAGGTTTCACAGCGACTTTGGCAGCCGGTTTGGCCGCAGCTTTCACCGGTGCTTTCGCAGCAGGCTTGGCTGCCGTTTTAGTAGCAGGCTTGGCCGCTGCGGTTTTCGCTGGAGTCTTGCTGGCGGCCGGTTTGGCGGCGACTTTTTTCGCCGGTGCCGCGGCTGGTTTGGCAGCGCGGGTGGACAGGACTTTGCCCACGGCTTCTTGCACGCGACCGACACCCTGGGCCAGTTTCAGGCTTTCCTGGGCATCGCGCTTGAGCTGCAGAATGTAGCTGCGTGTCTCGGACTGACGATCCTTCAGCGCATCGAGCAGGTCTTCCAGTTCTTTCACCGCGCCCTTGGCTTTGGTCTGTGCCTTGGCTTTGCCGGCCGCTGCTGCGTCCTGCAATTTGGTGCGCGATTTGTGCAGTTTTTCCTGCGCCTTGCCGCGTTGCTTTTCCAGCTTGGCGAGCAGTTTTTCAGCATCAGCCAAGGCTTGCGAGCAAGCGTTTTCCAAATGCTCGAGCAGGCTGCCCGAGAGTTGTTGGAGTAAGTGCAACGGAGTATTTACAGGCTTCTTGGTGGCCGACATGGTTTACCTCCTGGCTGACGTGAGTGCGGCTCATACTAGACCTCTGCTGATACCGCCGCTAGGGCATCTTGACAGTATCGAAACCGTTGCGTTGCACCGAAGCGAAAATGTCTTGTACGAAAACCAAAGCAGTTCACCGTTGCAACGCTTTGCGCTGGCATAATCCAGCGCATCTCAGGTCGGAGAGTGCCCATGTCGCGCTACATTTTTTTATCCCTTTGCGTGTTTTTTTCAGTCGCCCATGCCGACGAAAAAAACGCTGCGAATGATGCTCATGATCTGGCTTACAGCCTTGGGGCGAGTCTTGGCGAGCGCCTGCGCCAGGAGGTTCCGCAACTGCAGATTCAAGCGCTGATCGAGGGCTTGCAACAGGCTTATCAAGGCAAGCCATTGGCGTTGAGTCAAGCGCGTATCGAGCAGATTCTGGCTGACCATGAATCGAAGAATGCTGAGCAGGCATCGCTGCATTCGAGCGACGCTGCGATGGAAAACGAACAGCGTTTTCTGACGGCTGAAAAAGCCAAACCCGGCGTGAAGGAATTGGCCGATGGCATCCTGCTGACTGAACTCGTTTCGGGTAACGGTGCAAAGGCCGGACCTGATGGAAAAGTGCAGGTGCTGTATGTCGGCAAGCTACCGGACGGCACCGTGTTCGATCAGAACACTCAGCCGCAGTGGTTCAACCTCGACAGTGTGATTGCCGGTTGGCGTACCGCGTTGCAAAACATGCCGGTGGGGGCGAAATGGCGCTTGGTGATTCCATCGGATCAGGCCTATGGCGCTGACGGCGCCGGCGACCTGATCGCCCCGTTCACACCGCTGGTATTCGAAGTGGAATTGCGTGGCGCGACGAGCTGATCAGGCACAAAAAAAGGTGCGCTTTCAGGCGCACCTTGTTTGCTCAGGCTTTTCAATAATTAGGCCTGAGCCGTCTCCTCAGCCTTGTGTGCTGTATGCAGCACTTCGATCAGGCAGTCCTCGAGTTCAAAGCGCTCGTGCAGCAGTCCACCCAGCTCCTTGAATTTCTCGGCGACGCATTTGCCTTCATCACACAGATCGTTGAACGCGAGCAGCTTCTCGGTGATGACGTCGATGCGCGGATAGATCGTCTCGGCGAGTTCCAGGCCGCGCTTGTCGTTGAACGCTTTGGCTTCGCCGGTCAGCTGTTCGTAGATTTCGAAGTGGCCGGCCGATACGTAATCGACCAGCACCCCGCAGAATTCCAGCAAGGGCTTGCGGCTTTCGGACAGCGAATCAGGCTGCGCACCGAGCTTGTCGTAAGCGCCGATCAGTTCTTCACGCTCCTGCAACCAGCGGTCGATCAGCAGATGAACTCCACCCCAGCGTTCCTGAGCATTCTGACAACTTTCGAGCATGGCGATCTCTCTTCCCTTGTGGGTCATGCTGCTCTACACCCTCGTCCCTGTTCTGATCTGGCTTGGGGGACGTTCGGGCAGAGCGTCATCGAGCAACACGATTCCAATGACACGTGCGGGCCAGATTATGCCCGTGCGCTTATGGCTTCAAGGTACGCAGGAGATAAAGTTCATACAAGTGTTTAATCGCGCAGCAGCACCGTGTACGACGCTTCGCCGCTGAGCGGGCGTTGCAGAGCGCTCCAGACCAGCCGCAACAGTTGATACACCGCCAGGATCGATACCGCGACAAAAAACAGCAGACTCCATTCCGGGATGCTCAGGTCGAACAGCGTCCAGGAAATTTCCGCGCATTCGGCGCCGCCGGTAAACAACCGTTGCAGCGCGCAGAACCACGGCAGCCCACCCATAAACGACTCGGGAGCCGCTATGCAATGGTGCAGTTGCAGCACCGGATCACTCTGAATCAATACTTGCCGCCAGGCCGCCGTGGTGCCACCCAGAGCCGCCCCCAAGGTCAGCAGCCAGTAAAACCCCAGGCCTACACGCCCGGGGCCGTGCACCGCCGCCGCACCACTGCAGACGCAGAGCAGCGTGAGAAACAGCCGCTGCACCAGGCACAGGCTGCAAGGCGTCAGGCCGACCGCGTATTCAAGATAATAGGAAGCTCCCAGAGCAAAGGCCCCCGCAATGAAAGCCATGAAGAACAAGGAGCGTGAGCAGGCCAACGACATGGCTTTTCCGTAACAGTAGAGACAGGCGGTTACGGTAGAGGAAAGCGTGTCAGCCTTTCAAGGCGACGCCCTGCGGACAGTTCACCAGAGATGTAGGGAAAACCCGACAGGTTCGAGAGGAATTGATGTAGTGCCCTGTAGGACTTTGCCTCGCTGCCGCGCTGAAGATCGAATTTCAGCGGTAAGCGGAAGCGAGGGGGGGCCCTCCCTCGCCATTCAGATAGCTGTCGGCACCGGCAACGGCGCCGCCAGCAAACGCTCATCCAGCAGGCCAAGGCCTTCCTGGAACAACTGATTGCTGCGCTCGGCATCACCCAATTGCGCCAGCAGGCGCGCCAGCTCGGCACAGGTCTCTGGATTACGCTGCAAGCGCAGGCTGCTTTCGAGATAATCGCGCGCCTTGCCCCACAGACTGGTTTGCAGACACAGCCGACCCAAAGTCAGCAGCAGGCTCGGATCGTTCGGGTGATCCTTCAACCAGCCTTCGGCGGTCTGCAACTGACGCGCCGGATCGCTGCCGCGCACCAAACCGTAGAGGCGGGCAAGATGGCTGTCGTATTTGCGCTTGAGCGCGGTGCGCAGCACCTCTTCGGCCTCGACCTGAGCACCCAACTGACGCAGCTGTTCGGCATATGCCAACACCAGCGGCGGCTCTTGCCGTTGCGCCGAGGTCAGTTGCTGCCAGGCGCGGGTCAGCGATTGCAGACCCACCGTGCCGTCTTCTTCGCGCTGCGCGGCCAGCGACAGGTTTTCACCCCACGCTCGGCGCTCAAGTTCTGCCAGCTCGGCCGGCGGCAAAACCTTGTCCTTGCGCAGCTCCGGCAGCAGACGAATCACCGCCGACCATTCGCCGCGCTGCTGATACAAACGCTGCAACTGGCGCAGCGTCTGCGCGTTGTGCGGATGCCGCTCGTGCATCGCTTGCAAAGTCACCAGGGCGCCGTCGGTGTCGCCACGGTCGGTCTGCAATTGCGCATGACTCAAGGCGATCGCCAGTTCCGCCTGCGGCTGGCGTTCCAGCGCGCGCTCGAGCAGGCGATCGGCTTCCTCGTAATGCCCTTGTTCATTGGCCGCGCGGGCCGCGCCGAGGTAATACAGAAGAGGTTGGCGCTCGGCTTCGGCGGCTCGCGACAGATGCCGCTGCGCACTGGCCCAGCGACCTTCGGCGAGATCCAGCTGACCATGTTCGATCGCCACCTGCACGCGCCGGCTGCGGTTACGCCGCGACCACGGATTGACCACACCGCTGGAGGTCATGATCAATTCGATCAGCACCTTGATGCCCCAGACGATCAGCCACAACACGGCGATGACCGCCAGCGTCGCCCACAGGCTCGATTCATAGCGGAAGCTCTTGTAGGCCACCAGCACGTAACCGGAATGTTCGGCAATCGCCAGCCCCAGCGCCGCCGTCGCCGCGATCACCAGAAACACGATCACATACAGGCGTTTCATGGCGTGGCCTCCTGCGCGGTGTTGGCAGCAGGCTTGGCAAACGGTTTCACCGACTCTTCAGCGTTGACGTTGCGTCGCTCAAGATAGGCTTGCACCGCGCCGAGGGTGCCGGCCAGATCGGGTGTCACGACGGTCACCGGTTCCTTGCTCAACTCGCCGACCTGCTCGAGCATCACCTTGCTTTGCGGATTGTCCGGGTTGAAATTGCCCTTGAGCACATCACGCGCCTCGGCCAGCGCCTGGGTATACACCGACGCCTGCCCGTTGAGGGCTGCCCACTGCGCCTGCTCCAGCGCCAGGCTCAGGGCCAGACGCACCTGACTCAGGCTTTGCCCAGCGAGCAATGGCTTCACATTCTTGTCGGCGTTGAAATCGATGCGGATGTAGCGCGAGACCTTGTCCCACCACTGTGCCCAGCGACTGGCGCCGTCACCGTCGGCGGTCAGGCCCAGCAGCGATTCGCCGCGATCCTTGTACTCTGGCGCCAGCTCGGTGAGATTGATCACCTGATCGCGTAGCGCGCCCAGGCGCAGGAACAACCCGGTGCGATCCGGCTGCTCGGTGCTGCGCAGCGCCACCAGGGTTTTCGCCACTTGCTCGCGCGCCGCGAATGAACCCGGATCGTTTTGCTCGCGGAGAATTTCGTCGGCGCCCTGCACCAGCGCCTGAGCGCTGCTGATGTCCTGCAAGGCCGACAAGCGCAGGCTGGCCAGACGCAGCAAATGTTCGGCTTCGGCCAGACGCCAGTCTTTGCGGCTGGCACCCAGCACGGTTTCCAGACGCTGATTGAGGCGCTGCTGATCGCCCTGCAACTGCGTCACCAGACGTTGGCGTTCGGCAAGTTCATCAGCCCCCGGCAATTGCGCCAGACGCTCGGTCAGGCGTTGCTCGTTGAGCTTCAAGGTCTGCGCCTGATCGTTCAACGCCTGCACCTGACCGGACTGTTGCTGGGTGTTGGTCTGCAGGTGGCGGACCTGCCAGACACCCCAGCCTCCGATCGCGACACCGGCGGCGCCAAGCAACAGGGCGACGATGGCCAGTCCATTGCCTCGGCGCGGCTCTTTGGCCGGCGGTGGAGTTTCAACCTGGGTATCGGTCACAGGTTGCACATCATCTTTAGGCAAGGCTGTTTCGCTCACGTATCCATCCTTTGCATCAGAGAACGGCCACGGGATGTTCCCGTAACGCCGTCAGCAAAGCCGCGGCACTCGCGCCGCGGCAATCTACAACTGTTTGAGCCCCGGCGGCACGTGCCAGCTCGGCGACTCTCGGGCTTGGTACAAACAACGGCAACTGCGCGATGCCTGCCCAGGCTTCACCGGCCATTTGGCGCAGGTGCTCGAAACCCTGTCCACTGCTGACCACCAGGCCGTTCAAGCGTTCCGCTTCGATCCGCCGTGGCAGTTCTTGCGGCGCATACCTCGGCAACTCGCGTCGATACAACTCCAGATACTCGACACTAGCACCTGACTCGCGCAGACGCTCGGCGAGCAGCTCGCGCCCGCCCTCGCCGCGCAGGATCATCACCCGCGCACCGGGCCAGCCGAGCACCTCAAGCAGACGCGGCAATTGCAGCAAGGCTTCACTGTCATCGCCGGCCTCCGGAAAATGCACGTCCAGGCCATGCTCGCGGAGAATCTCGCCAGTCGCCGAGCCGACGCTGAACCACGGCATCGTCAGTGGCTGCGGCTCGTACGTATCAAGCAAATCCAGGGCAATGCGCGCCGCCGGTTTGCTGACCACGATCACCGCGTTGCAATCGGGCAGTCGCGCCAGTGCCTGACGGATTGTGGCAGACACTGGCAGCGGAGCTATTTCCAAAAGCGGCAGGCAACTGCTGAAAATCCCCTGCGCGGCCAACGTCTCGGCCAGCGCCGCGCAGTCGTCCGCAGGGCGTGTCAGCAGCAGGCGCCAGCCCGTCACTCGTGACCTGCCTCGCCGTACACCGCTTTGAGGATGTCGTCGGCGCCCTGGCGCAGCAAGTCTTCAGCGACCTGCACGCCCAATGCTTCAGCGTCGGCTCGCGGCGCACGGGCTTCAGCACTGAGCAGTTTGCCGCCACTTGGCTCACCGACCAGACCGCGCAGCCACAATTGCTCGCCTTCGAGCACGGCATAGCAGGCGATCGGCACCTGGCAGCCGCCATTCAAATGCTTGTTGAGTGCACGTTCGGCGCTGACGCGCGACGAGGTGTCGGCATGATGCAAAGGCGCGAGCAACGCGTGGATGTGCGAATCGGCGCTGCGGCATTCAATACCCACCGCGCCTTGGCCACCGGCCGGCAGGCTGTCATCAACGCTGATCGCCGAGGTGATGCGCTCTTCGAAGCCAAGGCGGATCAGACCGGCTGCCGCGAGGATGATCGCGTCGTACTCACCGGCGTCGAGCTTGGCCAGGCGCGTATTGACGTTGCCGCGCAGGAAGCGGATCTGCAGGTCCGGACGGCGCGTCAGCAATTGCGCCTGACGACGCAGGCTGGAGGTGCCGACGATGCTCCCGGCAGGCAGTGCTTCGAGGCTGGCACAGGTATTGGAAACGAAGGCGTCGCGCGGGTCTTCGCGCTCGCAGATGCAGAACAGACCGAGGCCTTCGGGGAAGTCCATCGGCACATCTTTCATCGAATGCACGGCGATGTCGGCTTCGTTTTCCAGCAGCGCGGTTTCCAGCTCCTTGACGAACAGACCCTTGCCGCCGATTTTCGACAGTGGCGAGTCGAGCAGCTTGTCGCCGCGACTGACCATGGGCACCAGCGTTACCTGCAAGCCGGGATGGGCCGCTTCCAGACGGGCTTTAACGTATTCGGCCTGCCAGAGGGCCAGCGCACTTTTACGGGTGGCGATGCGGATTTCGCGAGAGGACATGGATCAATCCGTACTGAATAGATACGGCGGATAATAACAGCTCAGCCAAATCCACTTTGACTTGAATCAGAAACGACGTGGCCTCCCTGGCCTGTGATGCCTGGTATCAAGGAGTGGAGTCGCCCGGAGTGACCGGGTCAGAGCCCCTGCATCATTTTGCGTACGCCGGCGACATGACGGCGGCTGACGATCAGCGCATCGCCATTGAGGCCTTTGAGAAACAGCTGGAAATGCCCCAGCGGCGTGCGCTGCAGGCGCTCGATGCGGTCGCGGGCGACCAGCGCGTTGCGGTGGATCCGCACGAAGCGCTCGCCGAACTCGTCTTCCAGCGCCTTGAGTGGCTCGTCCAGCAGCACTTCGCCGGCCTCATGGCGCAAGGTCACGTATTTGTGGTCGGCAATGAAGTAGACCACCTGATCCAGCGGGATCAGCTCGATACCTTTGCGGGTACGGGCGCTGATGTGGCTGCGTGGACCGTTGCCGCTTTCGGCAGCGGGACGGGTCAGCGACGAGAGTTGTGCCCGGTTGGGACGGTCAGCCCGCTTCAGGGCGTCCTGCAAATGTTCGGTTCGCACGGGTTTCACCACATAGCCCACGGCGCTGGCCTGCAGGGCTTCCACGGCAAATTCATCGGGGCTGGTGCAAAACACCACGGCCGGCGGCGTTTCGCGTTCGCACAGACGGGCAGCAACCTGCAGGCCATCGAGGCCCGGCATGCGGATATCGAGCAAGACGATATCCGGTTTGTGGCTGTCGATCAGTGCCAACGCCTCCTCGCCATTGGTGGCGCTGGGCTCCAGGACTGTATAACCCTCAAGCTCGCTCACCATTCGGCTGAGGCGCTCGCGAGCCAGTGGTTCGTCATCAACGATCAGGACATTCATATTGCGCTGGATTCCTGCGTGAGTCTCGCACAAGGATAGCTAGACAGGTGAAGTGACGTCCGTCACCGCGATCCACGCTAAGACTAGCCCGAGCGCCAAAAAGTGCCGTACGTCGGCCAGCAATATTTGCCAGTGTCCGGGTCGTACTGCTCGAAGCCCGCTGTTTCTTGCGTTTTTCACGGGGTTTGCCGAAGGACAATCCACCCACCCCCCTTCTTATAGTCGGCGCCGTGCCCTTTGCGCGAGACAAAGCCACGCCGACCCTTACGTCCAACTGTAGACGTTCGTCGGAGCGATATTGCTCAATCGAAAAATATCCTTGCGCAAATTCATGGCGGGCAGCGCCGGCCAAGGCCGACATGCGCTGAAAAAAACGTATCGACCGGTGTCAGCGACAGGATTGGCAACCCTGTTATTATCCGCGCCAGCGTTTCACGCCTTCTTTCTTCAAGCCGATACGAGCGAATTCATGAGCACTGACAAGACCAATCAGTCCTGGGGCGGCCGCTTCAGTGAACCCGTCGACGCCTTCGTCGCCCGCTTCACCGCCTCCGTCACTTTCGACCAGCGCCTGTATCGCCACGACATCATGGGCTCGATCGCCCACGCCACCATGCTGGCCAAGGTCGGCGTGCTGACCGATGCCGAGCGCGACAGCATCATCGACGGCCTGAACACCATTCAGGGCGAAATCGAGGCCGGTCAGTTCGACTGGCGCGTCGATCTCGAAGACGTGCACATGAACATCGAAGCGCGCCTGACCGATCGCATTGGCGTGACCGGCAAGAAACTCCACACCGGGCGCAGCCGCAACGACCAGGTCGCCACCGATATCCGCCTGTGGCTGCGTGACGAAATCGACCTGATCCTGGCCGAGATCACGCGCCTGCAAAAAGGCCTGCTGGAGCAGGCCGAGCGCGAAGCCGAGAGCATCATGCCGGGCTTCACGCACCTGCAAACCGCACAACCGGTCACCTTTGGCCACCACATGCTCGCCTGGTTCGAAATGCTCAGCCGCGATTACGAGCGTCTGGTCGACTGCCGCAAGCGCACCAACCGCATGCCGCTGGGCAGCGCCGCGCTGGCCGGCACCACGTACCCGATCGACCGCGAATACACCGCGCAACTGCTGGGCTTCGACGCCGTTGGCGGCAACTCGCTGGACAACGTTTCCGATCGCGATTTCGCCATCGAATTCTGCTCGGCCGCGAGCATCGCGATGATGCACCTGTCACGCTTCTCCGAAGAGCTGGTGCTGTGGACCAGCGCGCAGTTCCAGTTCATCGATCTGCCCGACCGCTTCTGCACTGGCAGCTCGATCATGCCGCAAAAGAAAAACCCCGACGTGCCCGAGCTGGTGCGCGGCAAGACCGGTCGTGTATTCGGTGCGCTGATGGGCCTGCTGACTCTGATGAAAGGCCAGCCGCTGGCCTACAACAAGGACAACCAGGAGGACAAGGAACCGCTGTTCGACGCCGCCGACACCCTGCGCGATTCGCTGCGTGCGTTTGCCGACATGATCCCGGCGATCAAGCCCAAGCACGCGATCATGCGTGAAGCGGCACTGCGCGGCTTCTCTACCGCGACCGATCTGGCCGACTACCTGGTACGCCGCGGCCTGCCCTTCCGCGATTGCCACGAAATCGTTGGCCACGCGGTGAAATACGGAGTGGACACCGGCAAGGATCTGGCCGAGATGAGCCTGGAAGAACTGCGCCAGTTCAGCGACCAGATCGAGCAGGACGTGTTTGCCGTGCTGACTCTGGAAGGCTCGGTAAATGCCCGTGACCATATCGGCGGCACTGCGCCGGCGCAGGTCAAGGCAGCGGTGGTGCGCGGTCAGGCCCTGCTGGCCAGCCGCTAAAAGCATCGCTGGCAAGCCAGCTCCCACAGGTTCTGCGGCAAACACACATGTGTGTTTCACACCAGAACCTTGTGGGAGCTGGCTTGCCAGCGATGGCTGACTTCAGAACGCTACAAATTTCATTTCTTGGCAGCAATCATCGCCAAAAACGCCGGCATCGCCGCATCCTTGTCCGCAGCAATCTTTTGCACATGCGGATTTTGCTCAAGCC
Organism: Pseudomonas sp. 15C; assembly: GCF_055484735.1. Taxonomy (NCBI): domain Bacteria; kingdom Pseudomonadati; phylum Pseudomonadota; class Gammaproteobacteria; order Pseudomonadales; family Pseudomonadaceae; genus Pseudomonas; species Pseudomonas sp. 15C. The sequence continues at coordinate 84,029 of NZ_JBUDGD010000008.1, forward strand.
GCTCCAGCAGCGCCTTCGCCTGCGGCATCTCTGCCAGCCAATCGATCCCGAACAGCTTCTGCCCGACCGCACACGCCAGTGGCACGCTGTAGAGGAAATACAGATCCGCGATGCTCAGGCTGTCGCCCGCCACATACGGGGCGAACTTGCCGTGCCGGCCCAGCGCGGCAAAACCGAGCTGCAGCTCCGTGCGGGTCTTGTCCTTGATCGCGTCCGGCAGGGTCATGCCGAAAAACGCTTCGCCGTAACAGGCTCGGCCCGGCAGCTCGATGTACAGCTCGATCTCTTTGGCGATCGCCAGCACCTGTGCGCGTTCGAACGGGTCGCTCGGCAACATTGGCGTGCCTTGCTGAGTCTGTTCGAGGTATTCGAGGATGATCGCGGTTTCGTTGATGTAACCGGCGTCCACGCCGAGCACCGGTACCTTGCCGCGCGGACTGATCGCCAGCGATTCTGCGGACTGCGTGGGATAGAAAGTCACTTCTTCGAAGGGCAGGCCTTTTTCCAGCAGCGCCAGTTTGACCATGTTGTAGTAATTGCTGACAGAGAAACCGTAAAGCTTCAACATCACATAGCCTCCAGGCCGTGCGGGGTGGGCAGTGCCTGTTTATAGATCGCCATGACGATTCCCGCCAGCAGCATCACGCCGCTGAATGCGGGTAAACTGGGTGCCTTTCCTTGAGGAGCCTGCCATGAGCGAGCCGACAGACATCGACAACGACGAAGAAGAGTTCACCGAGGCTACTTTGATCGAAGCGATCGAAAACCAGATTGAAAGCGACAACCCGCCAGCGGCCAAGGCAACGTTCAACAAGCTGACGTTGGTGGGTGTCGAGCGCGAAGAGATCCTCAATCTGATGGCGCATGTGCTGGCTTGCGAGATTGACGCGATGCTGGATGAAGACCGCCCGTTCGATACCCAATGGTACGAAGCGGCGTTGCGTGCATTGCCTGAGTTGCCACCAGAAAAGAAGTGAACCCCATCCTGTAGGAGTGAACCTGCTCGCGATAGCGTTCTGTCAGTGAAGAATATGCTGACAGGCACTCCGCTATCGCGAGCAGGCTCACTCCTACAATGTTTGTAACGTATCCATCCAGCCAACTCCCCGGCCCTGACTACACTGGAATCCGTCTCAAGACAAAATCCCTTGATCTGAGCACTGGACAGGCCGCACCCGCGGGTTCACCTTAGGGGCGCTGTCGTCCAATTCCTAGAAAGTCTGGAGTCCTTATGTCGCTTACCCCTGAGTTGGTTGCCGAACTGGAAGTCCTCGCACTCTTCAACCTGGACAGTTCCCAGGAAGGTCTGAAAATTCATCAGACCGCTGCCCCGAAACACATCGCTGCTGCCCAGCGCCTGTTTGAAAAAGAACTTACCGATCAGCCGGATGGCGGCTATCTGACAAGCTTGGGTCGGGATGCTGCGCAAAACGTGCAAACCGTGCTGACCATTTTGAGAGAGCAGGAAACCGCCTGATTCCACGACTTCGCCCACGGAAACTCCTGCCACGGGATTTTCCGCGGGCCTGCCGTGCTGCGTCACGGTAGAAATCTGGCGTCAAAAAACAAATTCAGCTAAAAGTCCCGCTGCGCTACGGCTAAACTGCCTCCCATTCCGAGACCTCTACGTCCGAGCCTGCGAGCCGGTTTGAGCTGACATGACGCGCACCCACGAAATCCGCCCCGACCTGGACGAGGGCATTGACCGCAAGACGCTCAGCCAACTGCGCGCGCGTTTTCTCAAACTCAATGAAGGCCGCCTCGGCCGCGCTCTCGAAGGTCTATCGACCCGGCAGCAAAGCGTGCTGACGCTGCTGCCGCTGTTCTTCCACGTCAATCACCCGCTGCTGCCCGGCTATGTCTCGGGCAGTACGCCGGCCGGCCTGTCGAATTACGAGCCGGACGCCGACAGCCTCGCCGAAGCCCAGCGCCTGACCCGCTCGTTCTCGTACAAGCCGCGCCATGGCAGCAACCCGCCGCGACCGATTCAGGGCCTGTTTCTGATGGGCAGCCTCGGCACGCTGGCTCAGGCCGACCAGAGCGACATGGACGTGTGGGTATGCCACGCGCCGGATCTGAGCGAAAGCGAACTCGCCGAACTGCAGAGAAAATGCCAGTTGCTCGAAGCCTGGGCCGCAAGTCAGGGCGCCGAGGCGCACTTCTTTCTGATCGATCCGGTGCGCTTCGTCAAAGGCGAACGCGACTCGCAGCTCAGTTCGGAAAACTGCGGCAGCACGCAGCACTTTCTGTTGCTGGACGAGTTCTACCGCACCGCCATCTGGCTGGCCGGGCGCACGCCGATCTGGTGGCTGGTGCCGGTGTATGAAGAAAGCGCCTACGACGCTTACACCCACACGCTGCTGTCCAAACGCTTCATTCGCGCTGACGAAACCCTTGATCTCGGGCCCATAGCGAGCATTCCGCCGGGCGAGTTCATCGGTGCCGGGTTGTGGCAACTGTTCAAGGGCATCGAGTCGCCGTACAAATCGGTGCTCAAGCTGTTGCTGACCGAGGTCTATGCCAGCGAACACCCGCACGTGCAGTGCCTGAGTCTGCGTTTCAAGAAAGCCGTGTTCGCCAATCAGCTGGACCTTGATGAGCTGGACCCGTACATGGTCGTGTACCGGCGCATCGAGGAATACCTGATTGCCCGCAATGAGCCGGAACGCCTCGAGCTGGTGCGTCGCGCGCTGTACCTCAAGGTCAACCGCAAGCTCACCGGCAACAGTCGCACCCAGAGCTGGCAACGCTCGCTGCTCGAGAGACTGGCCAACGAGTGGCATTGGGATCAGCGGCAACTGACCCTGCTCGACAGCCGCAGCCAGTGGAAAGTCCGCCAGGTCAGCGCCGAACGCCGCGCACTGGTCAATGAACTGAATTACAGCTATCGCTTCCTCACCCAGTTCGCCCGCACCGAGCAGACCGTCAGCCTGATCAACAAGCGTGATTTGAACGTCCTCGGTCGTCGCCTGTACGCAGCGTTCGAGCGCAAGGCCGACAAGGTCGAGTTCATCAACCCCGGCATCGCCCCGGATCTGGCCGAAGACACCCTGACCCTGGTGCAATCGCGCAACAAAAAGGAGCCGGGGCAAACCCAGTGGGGCCTGTACAACGGCAGCCTGACCGCGCTGGAGTGGGAACACTTCGCGCCGATCAAGCGCAGCCGCGAACTGCTCGAACTGCTGACCTGGTGCCACCGCAACGGCGTGATCGACAGCAGCACGCGACTGGCCCTGCATCCGGGCAACAGCGACCTGAGCGAATTCGAACTGTTCAACCTGCTCGGCAGCCTGCAACAGTGCATCGCCCTGCCCTTGCCCACCGTGGCCGAGGAAGCGCTGCTGCGCACCGCCGTGCCGAGCGAGGTGCTGATGCTGGTCAACGTCGGGATTGATCCGCTCAAACATCATCGCGACCTGAACATCCTGATGACCACCGAGCGCACTGACTCGCTGAGCTACGCCGGCGTGCGCGAAAATCTGGTGCTGACGCTGGATCAGGTCACGCTCAACAGCTGGAACGAAGTGCTGGTCAACCGCTTCGACGGGCCGCACGCCTTGCTCGACTGCCTGCGCGATTACCTCAACAATCTGCCGCGCGGGCCGTTACAGCCGTCGTTGAAAGTGCGCTGCTTCTGCCACAACCGCGCGCAATTCATTGCCCGTCGCGTCGAAGAAATCGTCGACACCGCACAGACCCTGCTGCTCAGCGAACTGAATCATCGTTACCTGATTCAGGTGCAGCAGCACTATCACGTGCTGGAACTGGTGCCGGGCCAGGTCAACCACGTGGCGCTCGCCACCCTGCCGGCACTGCTCGACTACCTCGGCGAGGAACAACCGCGCTACAGCCCGCTGCACCTGGACCCGATGGCACTTGAAGAACACGATCTCGCGCTGATCCTGCCGATGGGCCAGCCGGAATGCATTCAAGTGTTTTTCCGCACCAGCGAACAACACGCCGAGCTGTACGTGCTGGATGAGCACAACGCGCTGTGGCAGCAACATTTGCCCTATCACGACGAGCAAAGTCTGTTGGTGCCCTTGCAGCGTTTCCTGCAATCGATCCTGTTCCGCCGCGAAGCCGTGCTGCCGATGGAGGCCGGCTCCGACAGTCGCCTGGAAATTCTGTATTACCAGTTGTTGCCCTCAGGCCCGGGACGCGCGCGCCGGGTCGAAACACGGCCGGCGCCGCAGACGCCGGTCAATGAGCCGTTCTATGACGTGCAAGCCATCGTCGGCAAAGCCGCACCGGGCGAAGTGCAGGTCACCTTGTATTGCAATCAGCGGGAATTCAGCGAGCTGGAGCATGGCGACCAGTTGTTCAGCGTGGTCGCCCGCGAGATCGTCGGGCAGCGCCGCGAAGCCGAGCGCTACCGTTGCTACATCACCGACCTCGACCTGTCTGGCCTGCTCGGTGACGGGCAGAGTTCGAGCAATCTGTATCTGCGTTACAAGGCTGACCTGGAGCGCGCGCTGAACGAAGCGCTTGAACAGGTCTGACGCGGGGCTTATTCGGGAAAAGCGCCACCGTTGGCCGGCTGCGACTCGACTTCCAGCAGGGTCAGCTTGAGGGTCTTGCCACCCGGTGCCGGCCAGTCGATGTGCTGACCGACCTTCAGGCCCAGCAGCGCGCTGCCGACCGGGGCGAGAATGGAGATCTTGCCTTCATCGGCGTTGGCGTCCTTGGGATAGACCAGCGTCAGGTGGTAATCCTTGCCGCTGCCTTCTTCGCGGCAATGCACGCGGGAATTCATGGTCACGACGTCAGCCGGCACTTCATCGTGGCCGACCACGGTGTCGGCGCGATCCAGTTCGGTTTGCAGCGCGATCACGCCCGGCGCAGCCTGGTCTTTCTCGCTCAGGCTGTCGATCAAGCGCTCCAGACGTTGCACGTCCAGACGGGTAAGGGTGATGGAAGGTGCGGTCATGATCCGGGCAGACTCCTTTCTTCTGCACAAAAAAAGCAAAACCCCGCCAAAAAAGACGGGGTTTTTACCAGGCCTCGATGGGTTGAGGCGTGTCCGGACACTATCACAGCTCAAAAAATATACAAGTCACGCCCCACTGGACAGCTTGCGCTGTGACGCCTGGGCGACGATGACCCGGCGCCGCTGATCATCCGCCGAGCGCCATTCGCGAATGTCTTCGACGTGGCGCGCGCAGCCGAGACAGACTTTCTGTTCGTCCAGTCTACATACACCCGTGCACGGCGAAGGCACCGCCGGGCTGACGTTGCTGTAAAGCGGTTTTGGCGGGCGAACAGGCGATGCATCGGTCACGAATCACAGACCTTCGAAATCGAATTCAGCGCCAGCCTGCTGCTTGACGATGCGCTCGAGCATCTCGCCCAATTGCTCTTCACTCTTGTCGCACATCCAGCGCTCGCTTTCTTCGTCGTAGTCGAAGTGGAAGCCGCCGGACACTGCCGCCAGCCACAGCTGGCGCAGCGGCTCCTGGCGGCTGAAGATCAGTTGGCTGCCGTTTTCGAACTTGACGGTCAGCACACCGGCCGAGCTTTCCAGGTCGATGTCCAGGTCGCTTTCATCAAAGATGTCTTCCAGTTTTTCCTGGGTTTCATCGACCAGATCGTGGAAACGGGCTTCGGACAAACTCATTGCGGCAACCTCAAAAATTGTCTGATCAGGCTCAAGCGCCGAAAGATACGGACGCTGCCAGCCGATTGCAAAGGATAACGACCAAGCGCCTTTCCCACCCCAAACACTAATCCTTGCAGGAGTGAGCCTGCTCGCAAATGGCCGGTACATTCAACATCACTGCTGACTGACACACCGCTATCGCGAGCAGGCTCACTCCTGCAGAGCTTTGCGCGAGCCCCGCCAGACGGGAGGGCCATTACATAGGCAAGCTGCCGGGTGGCCGGTATACTCCGGCGCAATTAACGCATTTTCAAGGATTTCGCCATGAAGCGCCTGATCTCTTCCCTTGCTGCGCTCGTCGCGGTTGCCTGCCTCGTTTCGGCCTGCGGTCAAAAAGGCCCGCTGTACCTGCCCGATGACAATCAGGACCCGGCCGAACAAGCCCAATCGTCGCAAAAGCAGCCGTCCAAAGCACACAAGCACGACGTTTACTAAGGGATCGCCATGGACGCTTTTAACTACCGCGGCGGCGAGCTGTTCGCGGAAGGTGTGGCGCTGTCGGCCATCGCCGACCGCTTCGGCACCCCGACCTACGTCTACTCGCGCGCGCACATCGAAGCCCAGTATCTGGCCTACGCCGATGCGCTGGCCGGCATGCCGCACCTGGTCTGCTTTGCGGTCAAGGCCAACTCCAACCTCGGCGTACTGAATGTCCTGGCCCGTCTCGGCGCCGGTTTCGACATCGTTTCCCGTGGCGAGCTGGAACGTGTGCTGGCCGCTGGCGGCAGCGCCGACAAGATCGTTTTCTCCGGCGTCGGCAAGACCCGTGACGACATGCGTCGCGCCCTCGAAGTCGGCGTGCACTGCTTCAATGTCGAATCCACCGACGAGCTCGAGCGCCTGCAAGTGGTCGCCGCCGAGCTGGGCGTGCGTGCGCCGGTTTCGCTGCGCGTCAACCCGGACGTCGATGCCGGCACCCATCCGTACATTTCCACCGGCCTTAAAGAGAACAAGTTCGGCATCGCCATTGCCGACGCCGAAGACGTGTACGTGCGCGCCGCACATCTGCCGAACCTGGAAGTGGTCGGCGTCGACTGCCACATCGGCTCGCAACTGACGACGCTGCCGCCGTTCCTCGATGCACTCGACCGTTTACTGGATCTGGTCGACCGCCTCGGCGATTGCGGCATTCACCTGCGCCATATCGATCTCGGTGGCGGTTTGGGTGTGCGATATCGCGATGAGGAGCCACCGTTGGCCGCCGACTACGTCAAAGCCGTCCGCGAACGCCTCGAAGGCCGTGATCTGGCGCTGGTGTTCGAGCCGGGCCGTTTCATCGTTGCCAACGCCGGCGTGCTGCTGACCCAGGTCGAGTACCTCAAGCACACCGAACACAAGGATTTCGCCATCGTCGACGCGGCGATGAACGACCTGATCCGCCCGGCGCTGTATCAGGCGTGGATGGATGTCACCGCGGTGAAACCGCGCGAGACCGCCGCCCGCACGTACGACATCGTCGGCCCGATCTGCGAAACCGGCGACTTCCTCGCCAAGGACCGTGAGCTGGCGCTGGCCGAAGGCGACTTGCTGGCGGTGCACTCGGCCGGTGCCTACGGTTTCGTCATGAGTTCCAACTACAACACCCGCGGCCGCGCCGCCGAGGTGCTGGTAGACGGTGATCAGGTTTTTGAAGTGCGCCGCCGCGAAACCGTGGCCGAGCTGTTTGCCGGCGAAAGCCTGCTGCCGGAGTAACCCATGCTGCTGCGTTTTACCAAAATGCACGGCCTGGGCAATGACTTCATGGTTCTCGACCTGGTCAGCCAGCACGCGCACATTCAGCCCAAACACGCCAAGCAATGGGGCGACCGCCATACCGGCATCGGTTTCGACCAGTTGCTGATCGTCGAAGCGCCGAGCAACCCGGACGTGGATTTCCGTTACCGGATCTTCAATTCCGACGGTTCCGAGGTCGAGCAGTGCGGCAACGGTGCGCGCTGCTTCGCCCGGTTCGTGCTCGACAAGCGTCTGACTGCGAAACGGCAGATCCGCGTCGAGACCAAGGGTGGCATCATCGAACTGGACGTGCGTAACGACGGCCAGATCGGCGTCAACATGGGCGCGCCACGTCTGGTGCCGGCAGACATTCCGTTCGAGGCGCCAGCGCAGGCCAGCAGCTATCAGCTGGAGGTCGACGGCACCACCGTCGAACTGGCGGCCGTGTCGATGGGCAACCCGCACGCGGTACTGCGCGTGCAGGACATCAACAGTGCACCGGTGCATGAGCTGGGGCCGAAAATCGAACACCATCCGCGCTTTCCGGCGCGGGTCAATGTCGGTTTCCTTCAGGTCATCGACCGCCACCGTGCGCAATTGCGCGTATGGGAACGCGGCGCCGGGGAAACCCAGGCCTGCGGCACCGGCGCATGCGCGGCGGCTGTCGCGGCCATCAGCCAGGGGTGGATGGATTCGCCGCTGTTGATCGACCTGCCCGGCGGGCGTCTGTCCATCGAGTGGGCCGGCCCCGGCCAACCGGTGCTGATAACCGGTCCGGCAGTGCGTGTATACGAAGGACAAGTGCGTCTTTGAGTGAGCAGAAACCATGACCGATAAGCCTCAGGTACCCGCCCGACAGTCCGACGAATCCGCGTCCGCGAACCTGGAAGCGGCAGCAGTCGCCGCCTACCTGGAGGCTCATCCGGACTTCTTCGTCGAGCACGAAGAACTGCTGCCGGCCATGCGCATCCCGCACCGTCGCGGTGACACCGTGTCGCTGGTCGAACGGCAGATGACCATCCTGCGTGATCGCAATATCGAGATGCGTCACCGCCTCTCGCAGCTGATGGATGTTGCCCGCGATAACGATCGCCTGTTCGACAAGACCCGCCGGCTGATCCTCGCTCTGATGGACGCTTCCAGCCTGGAAGACGTAGTGATCAGCGTCGAAGACAGTCTGCGCCAGGATTTCCAGGTGCCGTTCGTCAGCCTGATCCTGCTCGGCGACAACCCGGCACCGGTCGGTCGCTGGGTCACTCACGCCGACGCGCAGGTCGCCATCGGCGGCCTGCTCACTGAAGGTAAAAGTGTCAGCGGCAGTCTGCGTGAACACGAGCTGGACTTCCTCTTTGGCGAAGAACAGCGCAAGCAGATAGGCTCGACTGCCGTGGTCGCGGTCAGCCATCAAGGCATCCACGGCATTCTGGCGATCGCCAGCCGTGATCCGCAGCATTACAAAAGCTCGGTCGGCACGCTGTTTCTCAGCTACATCGCCGAAGTCATGGGCCGCGTGCTGCCACGGGTCAACAGCTCCCTGCGTTCGGTACGCTGAACATGGAACGGCAACTGGACGCTTACTGCGAGCACCTGCGCAGTGAGCGGCAGGTGTCGCCGCACACGCTGTCGGCCTACCGCCGCGACCTCGATAAAGTCCTCGGCTGGTGCATCAAGCAGAACATCGGCAGCTGGACCGCGCTGGATATCCAGCGCCTGCGCAGCCTGATCGCTCGCCTGCATGCGCAGGGCCAGTCCTCGCGCAGCCTCGCCCGCCTGCTGTCGGCCGTACGCGGGCTCTATCACTACCTCAACCGTGAAGGCCTGTGCGATCACGACCCGGCCACGGGTCTGGCGCCACCGAAAGGCGAACGTCGCCTGCCAAAAACCCTGGATACCGACCGCGCGCTGCAACTGCTCGAAGGTGCCGTTGAAGATGATTTTCTGGCACGACGCGATCAGGCGATTCTCGAATTGTTTTACTCATCAGGCTTGCGCCTTTCCGAACTGACCGGTCTCAATCTCGATCAACTCGATCTGGCCGACGGCATGGTTCAGGTGCTCGGCAAGGGCAGTAAAACCCGTTTGCTGCCGGTGGGCAAAAAGGCCCGAGAAGCCATCGAACAGTGGCTGCCCCTACGGGCCATGACCAACCCGGCGGACGATGCCGTGTTCGTCAGCCAGCAAGGCCGGCGCCTTGGCCCGCGAGCGATTCAGGTGCGCGTCAAACTGGCTGGCGAGCGCGAACTGGGGCAGAACCTGCATCCGCACATGTTGCGGCATTCTTTCGCCAGCCACTTGCTCGAATCCTCGCAGGACCTGCGCGCGGTGCAAGAATTGCTCGGTCACTCCGACATCAAGACCACGCAGATCTACACCCACCTGGACTTCCAGCACCTGGCCGCGGTCTACGACAGTGCCCACCCCCGGGCCAAACGCATGAAAGGCGATGATTCATGAGCATTCAGTTGATCACCTTCGACCTCGACGACACCTTGTGGGATACCGCGCCGGTGATCGCCAGCGCCGAAACCGTCCTGCGTGAGTGGCTTGCCGAGCATGCAATGAATCTGGGCGCGGTGCCGGTCGAGCATTTGTGGTCGATTCGCGAACGCGTACTGAGCAGCGAGCCCGGGCTGAAACATCGCATCAGCGCCTTGCGCCGGCGCGTGCTGTTCCATGCGCTGGAAGAATCCGGTTACGCCCACGGCGAGGCGTCAGAGCTGGCGGACAAGGCCTTTGAAGTGTTCCTGCATGCGCGGCACCAGATCGAGGTATTCCCCGAAGTCCAACCGGTGCTGGAGATCCTCGCCAATCATTACGCGCTGGGCGTGATCACCAACGGCAATGCCGATGTGCGCCGGCTGGGGCTGGCGGATTTCTTCAAATTTGCCTTGTGCGCCGAAGATATTGGCATTGCCAAACCGGATGCGCGGCTGTTTCATGAAGCGTTGCAGCGCGGCGGCGTGGGTGCCGAGGCAGCGGTCCATATCGGCGATCATCCCGGCGATGACATTGCCGGTGCGCAGCAAGCAGGGTTGCGCGCGGTGTGGTTCAACCCGACGGGTAAGGTCTGGGAGGCGGAGCGCGCGCCGGACGCCGAGATTCGTAGCCTGACGGAATTGCCTGCCGTGCTCGCACGTTGGAATGCCCCCTCGAACTAACGCAGTTCCCCTGTAGGAGTGAGCCTGCTCGCGATAGCGGTGTATCAGATACATCTAATTGAATGTCACACCGCAATCTCGAGCAGGCTTCCCACAGGGGATTTGGTGGCCGCTCCATTTATTTCAGACATGAAAAAGCCCGCAGCGACGGCGGGCTTTTTCAGCAAGCGAGCGACACGCCTCAGATAGGGCGGCTGCCGTACTTGTTGTCCGGCTTCTTGGGCGGATCGGCGACCACATTGGCCTCCACCTCCTGCACCTTGCCACCGCGCGCAAGGAACTCTTCCATGGCCTTGGCCAGGGCATCGCGCTCCTTGTTCTTGGCTTCAATGCTCGGCAACTCATCCACCGACACCGCAGCCTTGGCTTTGCCTTTGGCAGCCGGGGCCGGCGTATCGTCACCGCCATCGTCTTCAGCAACGTCTTCCGCTGCTGCTTCCAGACCTTCTTCGGCCTCGTCTTCGTCGCCTACTTCGAGGTCGTCGTTTTCCAGATCATCGTCGCTCATGTTCTACCTCATGACTTGCGAAAAGCAGATTAGTTATAGACCAGCTTTGGCGACTGTCGAAAGTCGCCGGAAAAAAATCGGTAACCATTGATGACCAATGGTTCATGCCCCTTCACCGTGCAAGGTGGCGAGGACTTTACGGGCACCGCCATGATCACGGTGCTCGCCCAGATAAACGCCTTGCCAGGTTCCCAGTGCCAGGCGACCTGCCGAAACCGGCAGACTGATCTGGCAGCCAAGCACGCTGGCCTTGAAGTGCGCCGGGAGGTCGTCCAGGCCTTCGTCGTTATGCTCATAGCCGTCTGTTCCTTGTGGGATCAGACGATTGAAAAATCGTTCGAAGTCGCGACGTACCGCCGGATCGGCGTTCTCGTTGATGGTCAACGACGCCGAGGTATGCTGCAGCCACAAATGCAACAGACCGATCCGACACTTCCTGAGTTCAGGCAGGTTTTCGATCAGCTCATCCGTTACCAGATGAAAGCCCCGGGGCCGCGCCCGCAGGGTTATCAGAGTCTGTTGCCACATACAGTTCTCCGCAAGTTCGGGGCGCATTCTAGCGCGCTCTGGGAAAAAACAAAGGCCCTAATATTCCTGCAATCATGTAAGCCATTCGCCGGGTAAAAACGCCACGGGTAAACACGACCAAAGCTGTACGAAAAATCCTTTCAGCTGCTCTCACAGTGACAAATCGCGGACAAAAAAATGCCCGGCGAGCCGGGCAATTTTTTTCCTGCGCGTATTTACAGGTTGTAGCCGCGTTCGTTGTGCTGTGCCAGATCGAGGCCGACCGATTCTTCTTCCTCGGTCACGCGCAGACCCATCACCGCGTCCAGGACCTTGAGGATGATGAAGGTGACGATCGCGGTGTAGATCACCGTGAAGCCGACGCCTTTGATCTGAATCCAGACCTGTGCGCCGATGTCGGTCACGGTGCCGAAGCCGCCCAGTGCAGGCGCTGCAAACACACCGGTGAGGATCGCGCCGAGGATACCGCCGATACCGTGTACGCCGAACGCGTCCAGGGAATCGTCATAACCGAGTTTGCGCTTCAGGGTGGTGGCGCAGAAGAAGCACACCACGCCGGCCGCCAGACCGATCACCAGTGCGCCCATCGGGCCTACGGTGCCAGCGGCCGGAGTGATGGCGACCAGGCCGGCAACCACACCCGAGGCGATGCCCAGCGCGCTTGGCTTACCATGGGTGACCCATTCGGCAAACATCCAGCCCAGCGCCGCAGCGGCGGTGGCGATCTGAGTAACCAGCATTGCCATGCCGGCAGTGCCGTTGGCGGCCGCAGCGGAACCGGCGTTGAAGCCGAACCAGCCGACCCACAGCATGGCGGCGCCCATCAGCGTGTAACCGAGGTTGTGTGGAGCCATCGGCGTGGTCGGGAAGCCTTTGCGCTTGCCCAGCACCAGGCACGCCACCAGACCGGCGATACCGGCGTTGATGTGCACCACGGTGCCGCCCGCGAAGTCGAGTACGCCCCAGTCCCACATCAGGCCGCCGTTGCCGGACCAGACCATGTGCGCAATCGGTGCATAAACGAGGGTGAACCAGATGCCCATGAAGATCAGCATCGCGGAGAACTTCATGCGCTCGGCAAATGCACCGACGATCAGCGCCGGGGTGATGATCGCGAAGGTCATCTGGAAGGTGATGAACACCGCTTCAGGGAACAGCGCCGCCGGGCCGGTAATGCTCGAAGGCGTGACACCGGCGAGGAACGCCTTGCCCATGCCACCGAAGAACGAATTGAAGTTGACGACGCCCTGCTCCATGCCGGTGGTGTCGAACGCAATGCTGTAGCCATAAATGACCCACAGGATGCTGATCAGACCGGTAATGGCGAAGCACTGCATCATCACGGAAAGTATGTTTTTCGAGCGGACCATGCCGCCGTAGAACAGCGCCAGGCCAGGAATGGTCATGAACAGCACAAGGGCTGTCGAGGTGAGCATCCAGGCAGTGTCGCCGGAATTGAGGACTGGGGCTGCCACTTCGTCTGCCGCCATTGCAAGGCCGGGCATTACGATGGACAACAGGGCTCCTAGCCCTGCGAATTTACGCAGAGTCATATTGTTTTCTCCTGGGGCGTTGGGGTTTGTGGCGGCTTAGATCGCGTCGGTATCGGTTTCGCCGGTACGGATGCGGATCGCCTGTTCCAGATTGACCACGAAGATCTTGCCGTCACCGATCTTGCCGGTGTTGGCGGCCTTGGTTATCGCTTCGATAACCCGGTCCAGATCCTTGTCGTCGATGGCCACGTCGATTTTCACCTTGGGCAGAAAATCGACCACATATTCCGCGCCGCGATACAGCTCGGTGTGACCCTTCTGCCGGCCGAAACCTTTGACTTCAGTAACGGTAATGCCCTGCACGCCGATTTCGGACAGCGACTCGCGCACGTCGTCCAACTTGAACGGCTTGATGATGGCAGTGACTAGCTTCATGAAACTCTCTCCCGAATTGGTGGACTTGCCCCAGGAAAACAAACCCGACTCAAGTCTAAGCGCAGTGCCTGGCTTTGTAACGCATCGTCGGCCTTGCCTGCCCGACTGACGCCAGCTAACCGCATCCAGACGAAACTCCCCGCTCCGTCTGCCGCACTGCATTCGTCACAGCGACTGCATCAGTGCATGGGTCGAAGGTGACTAAGCAGAAACCTTGCCATCTCGCCAAAACCCTATGATTTCAGTCCCTTGGCCGCTACAGCAGACACTCTTGCGCAAACCGCCGTGCCGATACGCACAACAACGGTGCGCCGCCGTCCGTAGGCCTGCGCGAAAAGCGTGCATCTCTGACCACGGGATTGACTATAGACACTGCGTGATACACTGCCGCCCATTGTTTCCAGGACATCCACCATGCTCGCGCCCAAAGACTTCCTCGACGCCCTGAGCGGCACCGCCTCCCGCCTGTTCAGCGGCGACACCCCGCTGCCGAAAGCCGAAATCGAAAGCCAGTTCAAGATGCTGCTGCAAAGCGCCTTCAGCAAACTCGACCTGGTCAGCCGTGAAGAGTTTGATAGTCAGATGGTGGTGTTGGCCCGAACGCGTGCACGGCTTGAGAGCCTTGAAGCGAAAGTTGCCGAGATGGAAGCGAAGCTGGCGCCGCCTGCGGAATAATCCGCGCCCCCTAGGAGCTGCCGAAGGCTGCGACCAGATAGCAAAAAAGGCGTCCAAAGGACGCCTTACAAATGTTCTCTGAGAAAGAGTTACCGCAACTCTTGAGTTCCCACCCGTGCGACCTTGAATTCGGATTCAAGCGCAATGTGCCAGCCGTTCAACCTGATCACGGATGGAAGCTCCTTTCTCAATCTCAGCTTTTCGCAAATCATAAGTCGATTGCAGGTTCAGCCAAAACTCAGGGGTGGTGTCCAGGCAGATAGCAAGCCTTAACGCCATATCAGCGCTGACACCTCGCCGCTGTAGAACAATATCGTTCACCGTCGGAGTCGACACATTTAGTGCTCTCGCCAACGCAGCTGCTGTAAGACTCAAAGGCTCCAGATACTCTTCTTTGAGGATCTCACCGGGATGAACCGGACGCATACCATTCTTAGTCATAGTCACCTCAGTGATAATCGACGATTTCCACACCCTCAGGACCATTAAGCCCCCAGACGAAGCAAATTCGCCATTGGGCGTTGATCCGAATGCTGAATTGCCCTTTTCGATCTCCTTCCAGAGCTTCGAGCCGATTTCCCGGAGGAGACCGGAGATCAGCTAATACCGCCGCCGCATCAAGCATCGTCAGCTTGCGTTCCGCGACACTCAATATGGCTGACCAGAAACGGGATTTACCGCTGCGGAACAGGTATTCGGTTTCAGAACATCCGAAGCTAACGATCATAGGTTAAAGCTTAACGTTATGCATTAATCTTGAGTGTATTCGCGGAAGTCATCAAAGCAAACAGTCCATCCTGTGATTTGGGTGTTCTTTCAAGACTCTCAGAAATGGACTACTCACGCGGCCCGCATCCTCACCGAATCCGTTGCTTTCTCCTACATAAATAACTCGTATGTCCGCTTGCAGTACTGGATAGATTCCTTGCGATTTGTTCCAGCAACATCCTGAGAAATTTTCGCGCTCCGCTCGACCCGCTTAAGCGTCCTCTTCCAACTACCCTTCAAAAACCCGCAGGAAGCGGCCCACGATTCAGCTCAAGGAACGACCATGTCTCTCTCCATCGTCCACAGCCGCGCCCAGATTGGCGTCGAAGCCCCTGCTGTCACTGTCGAAGTCCATCTGGCCAACGGTCTGCCGTCGCTGACCATGGTCGGGCTGCCCGAGGCGGCGGTGAAGGAGAGCAAGGATCGGGTGCGCAGCGCGATCATCAATTCCGGGCTGCAGTTTCCGGCGCGGCGGATCACATTGAATCTGGCGCCAGCGGATCTGCCCAAGGATGGTGGGCGCTTTGATCTGGCGATTGCCTTGGGGATTCTGTCGGCGAGTGTGCAGGTGCCGTGTCTGACGCTGGACGAGGTGGAGTGTCTGGGCGAACTGGCGTTGTCCGGGGCGGTACGGCCGGTGCGCGGTGTGCTGCCGGCAGCCCTGGCGGCGCGCAAGGCCGGGCGCGCGTTAGTGGTGCCTCGGGCGAATGCGGAAGAGGCTTGTCTGGCCTCGGGGTTGAAGGTGTTTGCGGTGGATCATTTGCTGGAGGCTGTGGCGCATTTCAACGGGCATACGCCGGTCGAGCCGTATGTCTCTGACGGCTTGATGCATGCCAGCAAGCCCTATCCCGACTTGAATGAAGTGCAGGGTCAGAAGGCAGCCAAACGTGCGTTGCTGATTGCTGCGGCAGGCGCGCATAACCTGCTGTTCAGCGGGCCTCCGGGTACCGGTAAAACATTGTTGGCAAGTCGTCTGCCAGGGCTTTTGCCGCCGCTGGCCGAGAGTGAAGCGCTGGAGGTCGCGGCGATCCAGTCGGTTGCCAGCGGTGCGCCGCTGACCCATTGGCCACAACGCCCCTTCCGCCAACCGCACCATTCGGCATCCGGGCCGGCACTGGTCGGTGGCAGCTCGAAACCGCAACCCGGAGAGATCACCCTCGCCCACCACGGCGTGCTGTTTCTCGACGAACTGCCGGAGTTCGATCGCAAGGTATTGGAGGTTTTGCGCGAACCGTTAGAGTCAGGGCACATCGTGATTGCCAGAGCCAAGGATCGCGTGCGGTTTCCCGCGCGGTTTCAGTTGGTGGCGGCGATGAATCCGTGTCCCTGTGGATATCTTGGAGAGCCGAGCGGCAAGTGCTCATGCACACCGGACATGGTCCAGCGCTATCGCAACAAACTGTCGGGGCCGCTCCTCGATCGCATCGATTTGCACCTGACGGTGGCGCGCGAGGCGACGGCGTTGAACCCGCAGGTGAAGCCGGGCGAAGACAGTGCCAGCGCTGCCGCGTTGGTTGCCGAGGCCCGTGAACGACAGCAAAAAAGGCAGGGCTGCGCCAATGCCTTTCTCGATTTGCCAGGACTGAAGCGCCATTGCAAGTTATCCACAGCCGATGAAACCTGGCTGGAAACCGCCTGCGAACGTCTGACCCTGTCGCTACGCTCGGCGCATCGCTTGCTCAAGGTTGCCCGTACTCTGGCAGACCTCGAGCAAGCCGACGCCATCAACCGTGAGCACCTGGCCGAGGCGCTGCAATATCGGCCAGCGACGTCTTAATGCGCGGTCAGATCAACCAGCGGCGTCTGCCGCACTTCGGTTTCACGCCCGGCCTGAATCTCGCTCACACGCTTCAGGGCGTTATCCACAGCGCCCTTGTCCGCGAGCAGGCTGTAACTGATCTGGAATTGCTGACTGGCTTTCGGTGCAATGGTCGGCACCAGATTCAGCGGACGCTGATAATGGCGGTTGTAGGAAAAACTCGTCCCCGGTTCCAGGCCGGTGACATAGCCCTGCCCTTGGGTATCGGTATTTTTCCACAGGGAAAACACCGGCAGCTGCGAGGTATTGAAGCCGACCGAGACGCCCAGGCTACCGGCCTTGTTATGCAGCACGGTCAGCGTTTGCCCCTTGGCATCGGCATAGGGCACGACGTTGTAGACAGTTTCGTCGTAGTCCTTGGTCGGCCCGCGATAGGTCTGCCAGTCGGCCAGATCACCCTTGGCCTTGTCGTTGAATGGCGAGACCTGTTTGACCGGCGCGGCAAAGCGGGCGCCTTGCTCAAGAAACGGCGTGCTGAAGTTGCTGTGATACAGCGCCTGATATTCCTTCGGATAATCGCCGTTGTTGGTCAGCATATCGTTGAGGCTGAAGGCGGCGCTGCCTGGAACCGTGACCAGTTCGGTGGCCACGGAGAAATCGACTTTCTTGAACGCCTGCTCTTTCAGCTCGCCACGCAAGCTGATGGCATACGGCGGTTTTTCGTCGATGTGCAGGGTGACGGTACTGGCCGGGATATTGGCGGCGCGGCCGTGCAAAGTCAGCAGCTCACCATTGTCCATGCCCGGATGGCCGACCCATTCATAACCACAGCGGGTCACCAGTTCGTTGAAGCCTTCCAGCCAGCCGAGGCCACCGCGTCCGTTGAGTTCGATGAAGGCCGGGTTGACCACCTCCTTGACCGGCGAATCCCAGCCCATCCGCACGTCGCCGACGGACGCCTGCAAGACGTTCATGCCACGGGTCGGCACTACGGAGAGTTTCATTGTGCCGTTATCGATGTCGACGATGCTCACGCCTTCCTGCCGGCCGCCGTGCAGGGTGCGCAGGCTGACGGAAAAGGGTTTGTCGGTTTTCACGCCCAGTTGCGCGCTGGTGATGGTCCAGTTTTGCGCGGGTTTGTTGGTGTCGAGAAGGACGTAATCCCAGGCCATGGCGTGGGAAGCAGCAGAGAGTGCGCCGAGTGCGAGGGCGAGTTTGAGCGGGGTCATGGCAGCAGCCTTTATTGGAGTTGTGCCATTTTTATAGCGCTGCGGAAACGATTCAGCAAGTGCATTAGATCGACAGATCGCCTGTTCTGCCGAAAATCTTCAGTGATGCAATCGCGAGCAGGCTCGCTCCCTCAGAGGTTCAGGGGCTTCACAACATTTGTGATTCGCACCGAACACTGTGGGAGCGAGCCTGCTCGCGATAGCTATTTCAGAGAAGCATCAACGAAAGCGATCAACCTCGGAGCGCAGGTCCGCCGCCAGCTTCTCAAGCTCTTTGGCCGTCACCGCAAGGTTGGAAACAACCTCACGCTGCTCGCTGTTAGCCAAGGCAATGCTCTGCAAGTTGCTGCTCAGCAACGTCGCCGTACTGCTCTGCTCCTGCGTCGCGGTGGTGATCGCGGCAAACTGCTGGCCCGCCGAACGGCTCTGCTCATCGATCCGCGCCAGCGCCGAGGCGACATTGGCGTTGCGCGACAGGCCTTCCTGCATCAGCACATTGCCCTGCTCCATGGTGCTGATCGCGTTGCCGGTTTCCTGCTGGATGCTGTGAATCATGCTGGAAATTTCATCAGTGGCCTGACGGGTGCGCGAGGCCAGGCTGCGCACTTCGTCGGCGACCACGGCAAAGCCGCGACCCTGCTCACCGGCACGCGCCGCTTCGATCGCCGCGTTGAGTGCCAACAGGTTGGTCTGCTCGGCAATCGAGGTGATCACGCCAACGATGCCGCCGATTTCCTGGGAACGCTGACCGAGGGTGTTGATTACGGTGGCGGTGCTGTTGAGGGCGCCGGCGATTTGCTCAAGCGACGACGAGGCTTCTTCCATCGAGCTGCGGCCGATCTGCGTCTGCTGAGCATTTTCCTGGGCCAGACGCTGGGTGGCGCTCATGTTGTCGGCGATGTTCAGCGAGGTCGCGCTGAACTCTTCCACCGCGCCGGCCATGCTGGTGATCTCGCCGGACTGCTGCTCCATGCCGTCATAGGCACCGCCGGACAGCCCGGACAACGCCTGCGCCCGGCTGTTGACCTCTTCCGAGGAGCGACGGATGTGCTCGACCATGGTCGACAAGGCCTGGCTCATCTGGTTGAACGCACGGGACAACTGACCGATTTCATCGTTGCTCGACACGTTCAGACGTACGCTCAGATCACCCGCGCCCAACGCTTCGGCCTGCCGAACCAGATCGCTCAACGGCGCCAGTTTGCTGCGCAGCAGCCAGACTACCGAACCGACCGCCAGCAACATCGCCAGCAGACTGCCAATTGCCAGTTGCGTGCCGACGCTCCAGGTCACCGCGCGAATCTCGGCTTTCGGCATGCTCGCCACCACCGACCACGGGCCACCTTCGAACGGCACGGCAATGCTGTAGAAATCTTCGCCGTTGTCGCTCCAGAACTCGCCTTTACCCGGAGTTTTCACCAGCGCGTTGATGGCTGGCACCGCTTGGTCCAGCGACTGGACACCGGCGATCGGCACCAGCCATTTATTCTGCTCGTCGAGCAGGGCCAGCGAGCCGGTCTGGCCGATGCGGAAGCGCTTGAGGTTGGCGAACTGGGCGTTCTGCGCGTCGGTGTAATCGAAGCCGACATACAACACGGCAATGATCTTGCCGCTGCCGTCACGCACCGGCGTGTACTGCGACATGTAATAGCGCTCGAACAGCAGCGAGCGGCCGACGTAACTCTGCCCCGCCATCAACTTCGCGTACGCCGGGTTGGCATGATCGAGCACGGTGCCGATGGCGCGGGTGCCGTCCTGCTTGCTGACGTTGGTGCTGACGCGAATGAAGTCTTCGCCGCTGCGCACGAACACCGTAGCCACACCGGCGGTCATCTGCTTGAACTCGTCGACTTCCTTGAAGTTGTTGTTCAGCACTTCGTTGCCCAGATGCAGGCCTGGGGTCTGCACGCCGGCCACGGTCACGGGCTGGTCAGGGTGCACGCTCAGGCCGCTGCCGAAGCGCTTTTCGAACAGGCCGCTCAGGCGCAGGGTGCTTTCACGCAAGGTGCCGTGGAACGTGCTCAGTTGGTCGGCCAGCAGCCGCGCCTCACTGGCCAGATGCTCTTCACGGGTGGCGAGGTTGGCAGAGTCCAGCGAACGCAGGGCGAACACCGTACTGCCGCTGATGACAATCGCCAGTATCACGGCGAGGGCGAGGCCCAGCTGCGAGGCGATCCGAGCACGAGGTTGAGACATGAACAGCTCCTGGCCGAGCCACCGAATCCTCCTTGATCGCGGTAAATGCCCGGGAAAATATTCTAATAATGGGGGTGCAGCCTGGAACCGGCACGACGGTTCCACTTGCTCATAGTCGGCGGTGAATCCGAATACTTGAGCGCGCAACGTGGGTATGGCTTAAGGCCTGCATTGTCGCCGCTCCAACGTTTCAGCTCAAGCGCGCCACCGCTGGCAGTTCCATGGCGCGGACTTCGCCCTGGAGGAAGTCACTGAGGCGGCGCAAACGTTCACCTCCGGGACGGGTTTTCGGCCACACCAGGTAATAATTCAGGCCACTGGCGACCGCCGTCGGCCACGGCAGGCTCAGACGTCCTTGGGCGACATCTTCAGCCACCATCAACAGATCGCCCATCGACACGCCGTAGCCTCGCGCCGCAGCGATCATCCCCAGTTCGAGGGTGTCGAACACTTGCCCGCCCTTGAGTGAAACCTGATCCGACAATCCCATGCATTCCAGCCAACTGCGCCAGTCGCGACGGTCCGGGGTCGGATGAAGCAATTCGGTGCTGGCCAGCCGCTCCACATCCCACGGTTGGTCGTTGAGCAGATTAGGCGCACCGACAGGAATCAGCTCCTCGGCAAACAACAGGCTGGCTTCCCAGTCCGGCGGAAAATGGCCGTCGCTCAGCAGCACGGCGCAATCGAACGGTTCATCATTGAAATCCACCGAATCGATGTCCATCCACGCGCTGGTCAGTTGTACTTCGTTGCCCGGCTGCAAATGGCGAAAGCGACTCAGGCGCGCCAACAGCCAGCGCATGGTCAGGGTCGACGGCGCCTTCATGCGCAGGATGTCGTCTTCGGCGCGCAAAGTGTTACAGGCGCGCTCCAGCGCAGTGAAACCTTCGCGAATGCCCGGCAATAAAAGCCGCGCGGCTTCGGTCAGTTGCAAATTGCGCCCGCTGCGCTGAAACAACCGACAGGCAAAGTGTTCTTCGAGGGTGCGGATATGTCGACTCACTGCACTCTGGGTAATCGACAACTCTTCAGCAGCGCGGGTGAACGAGCTATGCCGCGCCGCCGCTTCGAATGCGCGCAGGGCATACAACGGTGGAAGGCGACGGGACATGTGCAAGGCTCCAGTGGCGGGATACGGCCAACTTAGCAGAATCGGCGCTGGATGAGTTTTAATCATGCCACCCATCCTTTTTATCCCTTTGTGCAATTACGCCCACACGCCGAGAATCGATGCTCTCCTGTTCCCTCTGAATCGAGTGGTGATGACATGCAGCATCCTGTGCGTAGCGAACTCTGGGCCATTTTGCGGCTGGCCGGGCCGCTGATCGCTTCCCAGTTGGCGCACATGCTCATGGTGCTGACTGACACGCTAATGATGGCGCGCCTGAGTCCCGAGGCCTTGGCGGGCGGAGGCCTGGGCGCGGCGAGCTATTCGTTCGTGTCGATTTTCTGCATCGGCGTGATCGCCGCCGTCGGCACGCTGGTGGCGATTCGGCAGGGTGCCGGCGATATCATCGGTGCGGCGCGCCTGACCCAGGCCGGTTTGTGGCTGGCGTGGCTGATGGCGCTGGGGGCCGGCCTGTTGTTGTGGAACCTCAAACCGGTATTGTTGCTGTTCGGCCAGACCGAAACCAACGTCAATGCCGCCGGGCAATTTCTGATCGCCCTGCCCTTCGCCCTGCCCGGCTACCTGAGCTTCATGGCGTTGCGTGGTTTCACCAGTGCGATTGGTCGAGCGACGCCGGTGATGGTCATCAGCCTCGCCGGCACCGTGGCCAACTTCTTGCTCAATTACGCCTTGATCACCGGCATGTTCGGCCTGCCGCAGCTCGGACTGACCGGTATTGGCCTGGTCACGGCGATTGTTGCCAACTGCATGGCACTGGCGCTGGCCTGGCATATCCGTCGGCATCCGGCGTACGACGCTTATCCCTTGCGTGCCGGGCTGGCGCGGCCCAACCGGCAATACCTGAAAGAACTGTGGCGCCTCGGCCTGCCAATCGGCGGCACCTATGCGGTGGAAGTCGGTTTGTTTGCCTTCGCCGCGCTGTGCATGGGCACCATGGGCAGTACGCAAATGGGCGCGCACCAGATCGCGTTGCAGATCGTTTCGGTGGCGTTCATGGTGCCGGCCGGAATGTCCTATGCGATCACCATGCGCGTCGGCCAGCATTACGGCGCCGGGCAACTGATTGACGCGCGCATGTCCGGTCGCGTCGGCATCGCCTTCGGTGCATTGGTGATGCTCGGTTTTGCCTTGGTGTTCTGGCTATTGCCGAACGAACTGGTCGGGTTGTTCCTTGACCATGACGACCCGGCGTTTGCCGAGGTGATCCGCCTCGCGGTCAGCCTGCTGGCCGTGGCGGCCTGGTTCGAGCTGTTCGATGGCACGCAGACGATCGCCATGGGCTGTATTCGCGGGCTCAAGGACGCCAAGACTACGTTTCTGGTCGGGCTTGCCTGCTACTGGCTGATCGGCGCGCCGGCGGCGTGGTGGATGGCGTTCCACCTGAACTGGGGGCCGACCGGGGTCTGGTGGGGGCTGGCACTCGGGTTGGCGTGCGCGGCGGTGAGCCTGACGCTGGCGTTTGAGTGGAAGATGCAGCGGATGATTCGGCGCGAGCCGCAATCTCAGGGCTTCAACATCCCTCAAGCCGAATGAGGTCCCCTGTAGGCCTTCGCCTGCTCGCGATAGCGGTGTATCAGACAATGCGAATGTCGGCCGTTGGAAAGCTATCGCGAGCAGGCGAAGGCCTACAGGGACAGATGTTCAGCTCACGATTTCCAGGGCTGGCTGCTGACTCGATCCAGACACCAGGTACTCCACCAGCTCCGCCAGCGGCAACGGCCGGCTGATCAGGTAACCCTGCACCTGATCGCAACCGAA
The DNA here is from genome assembly GCF_055484735.1 of Pseudomonas sp. 15C. NCBI lineage: Bacteria > Pseudomonadati > Pseudomonadota > Gammaproteobacteria > Pseudomonadales > Pseudomonadaceae > Pseudomonas > Pseudomonas sp. 15C. The sequence goes on from NZ_JBUDGD010000008.1 coordinate 107,037, forward strand.
CCCGCGCAGCAGTTCCAGTTGCTCGGAAGTCTCCACGCCTTCGGCCACCACTTCCAGCTGCAGGTTGTGCGCAAGATTGATCATCGCGTGCACCAGTTTGCGGTTCTCTTCACGCTGTTCCATGCCGCCGACAAAGCTTTTGTCGATCTTCAGCAAGGTGATCGGCAGGCTGTTGAGGTGTACGAATGAAGAGAACCCGGTGCCGAAGTCATCCAGCGAAAAGCGCACGCCGAGGCGGCCAAGGGCGTCCATGGTCTGCTTGACCAGATCGCTGCGGCGCATCACCGCGGTTTCGGTCAGTTCGAATTCCAGCCATTGCGCCTCGACCCCGCGTTCCAGAATCAGACGGCTCAAGGTCGGCAGCAACTGGCTGTCCTGAAACTGGCGGAACGACAGGTTGATTGCCATGTGCAGCGCCGGCAAGCCTTGCCCGCGCAGCGCCTGCATGTCGCGCAGGGCGCGGGAAATCACCCAGTAGCCCAGCGGTACGATCAAACCGCTCTGCTCGGCCAGCGGCACGAATTCGCTCGGTGGCAACAGGCCGCGTTCGCCATGACGCCAGCGCACCAGGGCTTCGAGGCCGACGATCTGGCCATCCTCAAGATTCAGCCGTGGCTGGTAATGCAGCTCCAGCTCATCGCGCCGCAGCGCCCGGCGCAGCTCGCTTTCCAGATCGGCCATGCTGCGCGCGTTACGGTTGATGCGCTCGTTAAAGATATGAAAGGTACAGCCCTGAGTGCTTTTGGCTTGCTGCATGGCAATGTGCGCGTGCCACATCAGCGGGTCGGCACCGGCCTGCGCGCGGGCGTGGGCGATGCCGAGGCTGGAGCCGATCAACAGGCTCTCGCCATCGACCCAATACGGTTCGGCCAGCGCTTCGGTAATGCGCTCGGCCATCCACTCGGCCCGCTCCGGCGCACGGCGGGTGTCGATCAGCAAGGCGAATTCATCGCTGCCCAGGCGCGCCAGTTGATCACCGGCCTCCAGCTGGCTTTTCAGCCGTGCGACCACTTGCAGAATCAGCCGGTCGCCGGCCTGATGGCCGAGGGCGTCGTTGGCATGGCGAAAATTGTCGAGATCAAGATGCCCAAGGGCCAGGCCACGCCCGTCGTTTTCCGCCAGACGCGCCGTCAGCAAGGTCTGGAAACCCTGGCGGTTGGCGATACCGGTCAGCGGATCCTGTTCGGCCAGGCGCTGCAACGTGTTTTCGAGCACGCCGCGCTCGCGCACATGGCGCAGGCAACGGCGCAGCATGCCGGCGTCGAGGACATCGAATGCCAACCAGTCACTGACCCCGTCCGGCGCCGTGGCCGGTTCGTGATCGAGCAGCAATACCGTCGGCAGGCTGCAACGGCCCGGTGCCGGTTGCAACGCAGGAATGGTCAATAACACCGCATGGCGGTTGTCTTCGAACAGGCCGCTGACCGACTCCCAGCTCGGCGCGCTGATCAGCACCGCCGCGCTCCCCATGGGCGCCAGACACTCGCGCAATAACGCTGTCCACGCTGGCTCTTCGGCCAGTAACAGCAAACGCAAGGGCTCGACAGGCGTAGACAAGCTGACTCCCTAGACTCTGCAAAGATGTGGGCTGGGCATTATGCCGTTGTGTGTAACATTGACCAATGCGCATGACCATCAACGTCGGACAAAACGTTATCTTTGGTCACAAACGAGAACATTAGCCGCAAAATCACCGCGCATCCTGCGTGAAAGTAACAAAACCGGCAAATCCGCATCGCGTGGTACGTCACAAGTCGGACAGAGCAGCACAATTCGCTGAGCCTGTTAAAATGCCGGCCCATTTCGTCAACGACTCCCGAATTTTCGTATGTCCCGACTCAATCCCCGGCAGCAAGAAGCCGTGAACTACGTCGGCGGCCCTCTATTGGTGCTCGCCGGTGCTGGCTCCGGCAAGACCAGCGTGATCACGCGCAAAATCGCGCACCTGATCCAGAACTGCGGCATCCGCGCCCAGTACATCGTCGCCATGACGTTTACCAACAAGGCCGCGCGCGAGATGAAAGAGCGGGTCGGCAGCCTGCTGCGTGCCGGCGAAGGCCGCGGCCTGACGGTCTGCACCTTCCACAACCTGGGCCTGAACATTATCCGCAAGGAGCATGCGCGGCTGGGCTACAAACCCGGTTTCTCGATCTTCGACGAGACCGACGTCAAAGCCCTGATGACCGACATCATGCAGAAGGAATATGCAGGCGACGATGGCGTCGACGAGATCAAGAACATGATCGGCGCCTGGAAAAACGACCTGATCCTGCCGCCGCAGGCGCTGGAAAACGCGCGCAATCCCAAGGAGCAGACCGCCGCCATCGTCTACACCCACTACCAGCGCACGCTCAAGGCGTTCAACGCGGTGGACTTCGACGACCTGATCCTGCTGCCGGTGAAACTCTTCGAAGAACACGCCGACATTCTCGAAAAGTGGCAGAACAAGGTGCGTTACCTGCTGGTCGATGAATATCAGGACACCAACGCCAGCCAGTACCTGCTGGTGAAGATGCTGATCGGCAAGCGCAACCAGTTCACCGTGGTCGGCGACGACGACCAGTCGATCTACGCCTGGCGCGGCGCGCGGCCGGAAAACCTGATGCTGCTCAAGGACGACTACCCGTCGCTGAAAGTGGTGATGCTCGAGCAGAACTACCGTTCGACCAGTCGCATCCTGCGCTGCGCCAACGTGCTGATCTCGAACAACCCGCACGAATTCGAAAAGCAGCTGTGGAGTGAAATGGGCCACGGTGACGAGATCCGCGTGATCCGCTGCCGCAACGAAGACGCCGAAGCCGAGCGCGTGGCAATGGAAATCCTCAGCCTGCACCTGCGCACTGACCGCCCTTACAGCGATTTCGCGATTCTCTATCGCGGTAACTATCAGGCCAAACTGATCGAATTGAAGCTGCAGCACCATCAGGTGCCGTATCGCCTCAGCGGCGGCAACAGCTTTTTCGGCCGCCAGGAAGTGAAGGACCTGATGGCCTACTTCCGCCTGATCGTAAACCCGGATGACGACAACGCCTTTCTGCGAGTGATCAATGTGCCGCGCCGCGAAATCGGCTCGACCACCCTGGAAAAACTCGGCAACTACGCCACCGAACGCAAGATCTCGATGTACGCCGCCACCGACGAAATCGGCCTCGGCGAGCATCTGGACAGCCGCTTCACCGATCGCCTGTCGCGCTTCAAGCGCTTCATGGACAAGGTCCGCGAGCAGTGCGCCGGTGAAGACCCGATCTCGGCGCTGCGCAGCATGGTCATGGACATCGACTACGAGAACTGGCTGCGCACCAACAGCTCCAGCGACAAGGCAGCCGACTACCGCATGAGCAACGTCTGGTTCTTGATCGAGGCGTTGAAAAACACCCTCGAAAAAGACGAAGAAGGCGAAATGACCATCGAGGACGCCATCGGCAAATTGGTGCTGCGCGACATGCTCGAACGTCAGCAGGAAGAAGAGGACGGCGCCGAAGGCGTGCAAATGATGACATTGCACGCCTCCAAGGGGCTGGAATTCCCTTACGTGTTCATCATGGGCATGGAAGAGGAAATCCTCCCGCACCGCTCCAGCATCGAAGCCGACACCATCGAAGAAGAACGCCGCCTGGCCTACGTGGGTATCACCCGCGCCCGTCAGACCCTGGCGTTTACTTTCGCCGCCAAGCGCAAGCAGTACGGCGAGATCATCGACTGTGCACCGAGCCGTTTCCTCGATGAGCTGCCGCCGGACGACCTCGCCTGGGAAGGCAACGACGACACCCCGACCGAAGTCAAAGCCGTGCGCGGCAATAACGCTTTGGCCGACATACGCGCGATGTTAAAGCGCTAGAATTGGCCACTTTTTACTAGACCTTCGGCGCACCAGGCGCCAAATGAGGACAGCTTCATGGAAGCATTGCAGCAGAAAATCCGCGAACAAGGCATTGTGCTTTCCGACCAGGTCCTGAAGGTCGACGCCTTCCTGAACCACCAGATCGACCCGGCCCTGATGAAGCTGATCGGCGACGAATTCGCCGCGCTGTTCAAGGATTCGGGCATCACCAAGATCGTCACCATCGAAGCTTCGGGCATCGCCCCGGCGATCATGACCGGCTTGAACCTCGGCGTGCCGGTGATCTTTGCCCGCAAGCAGCAGTCCCTGACCCTGACTGAAAACCTGCTGTCGGCAACCGTCTACTCGTTCACCAAGAAGACCGAAAGCACCGTGGCGATTTCCCCGCGCCACCTGACCAGCAGCGACCGCGTGCTGATCATCGACGACTTCCTGGCCAACGGTAAGGCGTCGCAGGCGCTGATCTCGATCATCAAACAGGCCGGCGCCACCGTGGCCGGTCTGGGCATCGTCATCGAGAAATCGTTCCAGGGCGGCCGCGCCGAGCTGGATTCGCAGGGCTACCGCGTCGAGTCGCTGGCCCGCGTGAAATCGTTGAAGGACGGCGTTGTAACCTTCATCGATTAACCAGCTACCTCGCCGATCCCCTGTAGGAGTGAGCCTGCTCGCGATAGCGCAGTGTCAGTCGACCCTTTCGGTGACTGATGCACCGCGATCGCGAGCAGGCTCACTCCTACAGTTGGTTTTGAGGCGGGCAGTTATTGCTCGGTGGCTTTGAGGCCGGTGAGCAACAAACGTTGAAACAGCTCCTCTTTAAGGCCTTCGGGGTTCGTGAGCTGCATCCGTTCCAGATGTTCCGGGAACGACGAAGCCTCCGGCGCATCCAGCGCAGCCTTGCCCAATTCCAGTATCTCGGTCAGCTTGAACTTGCTCTTCAGCCAGTTCAGCGCACGCAGCAGGTCCCGCTCGATCGCGGTGAAATCACAGCCCAGCGGATATTCTGGAAACAGATTCCGATGCCGTGCGGCGATCGCCTGCAAGCGTTGCGGCGTGTTGTCGGCAAAACGCGGATCGATGCGGAAGTCCTTTGGCAGTTTGCCGACCTTTTGCGCCTGTTCGATCAGCCCCGGCTGGAAGCGCGAGTCGCTGATATTGAGCAGCGCTTCGATCACCGCCGCGTCGGGTTTGCCGCGCAGGTCGGCGATACCGTATTCGGTGACGACGATATCGCGTAAATGCCGCGGAATCGTGCAATGACCGTATTCCCAGACGATATTCGAACTGACCTCGCCAGCCGATTCGCGCCAGCTGCGCAAGATCAGAATCGATCGCGCCCCATCCAGCGCATGGCCCTGGGCGACGAAGTTGTACTGTCCGCCGACACCGCTGAGCACGCGCCCGTCCTGCAACTGGTCAGCCACCCCGGCGCCGAGCAGGGTCATGGTGAATACCGTGTTGATGAACCGCGCATCGAGGCGTTGCAAACGCTTGAGCTCTTCCTGCCCGTACAGCTCGTTGATGTAGCTGATGCGGGTCATGTTGAATTCGAGCATTTTGCTTGGCGGCAACTCACGCAAACGCTCATAGAAACTGCGCGGGCCGAGGAAGAAGCCGCCGTGTACGCAAATGCCGTCAGGCTGCGCCGCCTCGTCGAGGGTGCCGGCATTGGCCTGCTCCTGGGTCGGCACGTCCGGGTAGACCTTGCGCCGGATGATCCCCGCCTCCGCCAAAACCAGCAGGCCGTTGACGAACATTTCACTGCAGCCATACAAGCCTTTGGCGAACGGTGCGGTGCCGCCCTCGCGCTCGATCAGTTGCGCCCACTGGCTCAGATTGACGTCATCGAGCAGCGCCCGATAACCCGCGTTGTCGGCCTGACGCGCGAGCAACGCCGCGGTCAGCGCATCGCCCATCGAACCGATGCCGATCTGCAGCGTGCCGCCGTCGCGCACCAGCGTGCTGGCATGTAAACCAATGAAGTGGTCCTGGAAACCGACGGGCATGTTCGGCGTTGAGAACAGCCTGCAGCTGTCCTTCTCGTCGATCAGCAAATCAAAGGTGTCGATATCGACTTCGGCATCCCCGGGCATGTACGGCAGATCGGTGTGAACCTGGCCGACCAGCACAATCGTCTCTGCGGCTTCGCGGCGCTTGGCGATCAGTGGCAATAGATCGAGTGTGATGTCGGGGTTGCAGCTCAGACTCAGGCGGTCCGGGTGTTCGCTGCTGCTGGCGAGCAACTGCGCGACCAGATTCAGGCCGGCGCCGTTGATATCGCGGGCGGCATGGCTGTAGTTGCTGCTGACGTAATCCTGCTGTGCCGGGGCGCTGTTGAGCAGGCTGCCGGGCTGCATGAAGAACTGTTGAATGCGGATGTTGGCGGGCAGGCTGTCGCGCTGTAGATCAGCGAGAAAATCGAACTCGGGGTAATCGCCGAAAACCCGTTCGACAAAGGGTTCGATAAAGCGCTTCTGCAAACCTTCGCCCAGACTCGGCCGACCCAGGCAAAGCGCGGTGTAAATCGTCAGCTGGCGCTCGGGCAGGTCTTTGATCCGCCGGTACAGCGCGTTGACGAAGTGGTTGGGTTTGCCCAGCCCCAGCGGCAGGCCCATGTGGACATGCGCCGGCAAGCGTGCAAGCACGTCGTCCACTGCCTGTTCGATCGAACACAACTGCACCATCTGAAGCCTCCCGCCCGTTCCGTTGATAGGGGTAGACCGAGATTGCCTTGAGTTTGCTGCAAAGGATAGCGTTTGGTTTTGAGTGTTTGTCCGCCTCGAGATGGTTGCCCTCACCCTGACCCTCTCCCGGAGGGAGAGGGGACTGAATGGGGGATATTGGAGAGATACACCGACTTGAAAATGATGTGCTGAATCCATAATCGCCACGATCTTTCAGGTCGATGTGCAGCGAAAGTCGCCTCCGTCGGCCCCCTCTCCCTCCGGGAGAGGGCTGGGGTGAGGGTCAGGATTTTGAATTAATCGAAAGAGCAAAAACCACAAGCACAAAAAAACCGTCCGAAGACGGTTTTTGTTACGTCCAGAGCGCCGCTGATTACAGACCGGACATCTCTTTGATCGCGCCCTTGAGTTCCTCATCGGTGCAATCGGCGCAGGTGCCTTTAGGTGGCATCGCATTAACACCGGTAATCGCTTTGGCGAGGATGCCGTCCAGACCACCCTGGTGATCGGCCCGCTCTTTCCAGGCGGCCTTGTCACCGATTTTCGGCGCGCCCAGCAGGCCGGTGCCGTGACAAGCGTTGCAGTGTTTGGCGATCACGTCTTTAGGCGCCTTGGCTCCCCCGCCGCCGCCAGCGCTTGCAACCACTTCCATCCCCTTGCATTCCTGCCCCTGAACACACACCTGGCCAACCGGCTCGAGGCGTTTGGCAATGTCGTCACCGGTCGCAGCTTGAGCGCTGACAGCCCAGAGGGCCAGTACGGTTGCTGGTGCAGCCAGCATTTTCATAATTAGGTTCACGCGTTCACCCTCAATGGTGGCTATTCACGCCTGCGGCCACGGTTCGCAGGCGGGCGCAAGTATAGCGGGTAGCCCGCCACACCGAAACAACCCCATTTTTAAAGGGGTCTTGTTGCGCATCGGTCAAACGGTTCGGGAGCCTTGGCCATCAGGGCCTGGCACCTCTTGCTTTAGAAATTCGCCGGTGTGGCTGCGCTGATCAGTCGCGCAGGCACATCGAAGGGATTACGGAAACGATGCGGCTTGGTACTTTCAAAATAGTAGCTGTCGCCGGCTTCGAGGATAAAAGTTTCCAGGCCGACCACCAGTTCCAGACGACCCTCGACCAGAATCCCGGTTTCCTCGCCCTCGTGGGTGAGCATTTCTTCGCCGGTATCGGCGCCCGGCGGGTAGATTTCATTGAGGAAGGCGATGGCGCGGCTCGGGTGCGCGCGGCCGACCAGCTTCATGGTCACGGCGCCGTCGGAAATGTCGATCAGCTCGTTGGCCTTGTAGACGATCTGGGTTGGCTGGTCTTGCAGGATCTCTTCGGAAAAGAACTCGACCATGGACATGGGAATGCCGCCGAGCACCTTTCTCAGCGAACTGATCGAAGGGCTCACGCTGTTCTTTTCGATCATCGAAATGGTGCTGTTGGTGACGCCCGCGCGTTTGGCGAGTTCGCGCTGGGAAAGCCCTTTGAGCTTGCGGATCGATTGCAGTCGTTCACCGACGTCCAAGGCGGGAGCCTCCTGATGTTGTAAGAATATTGAGCGTTATCATGGCGACAGCGTTCAGTATTTACAACACTTGGCCCCCGCGCTGGCGTCAGGCCTCGGAATAGAGCCTTGGCACCCGGCGCAGGTTGCAGAAAATCTGATAGGGAATTGTATCGGCCCACTGCGCCACGTCGCTGGCAAGGATGTTCTTGCCCCACAGTTCGACGGTCGAACCGAGGCCCGCCTCCGGCACATCGGTGAGGTCGATGCACAGCATGTCCATCGACACGCGCCCCAACAGACGGCTGCGCTGACCAGCCACCAGCACCGGTGTGCCGGTTGGCGCCTGACGCGGATAGCCGTCGGCGTAGCCCATGGCGACCACGCCGATGCGCATCGGCTTGTCGGTGATGAATTTCGCGCCGTAGCCGATCGGCTCACCGGCCGGCAGCTCACGGACACTGATGACTTTCGATTCCAGAGTCATCACCGGTTGCAGACGTTCGGCCACGGCGTTGGCTTCTTCGAACGGTGTCGCACCGTAGAGCATGATACCGGGGCGCACCCAGTCGCTGTGGATCTGCGGCCAACCCAGTACCGCCGGCGAATTGCGCAAGCTGACTTCCGCCGCCAGGCCCTGACGCGCCGCTTCGAAGACAGCCACCTGCTCGCTGCTGCTCTGCGCGTGCAGCTCATCGGCACGGGCGAAGTGGCTCATCAACACGATTTTCGCCACTTTGCCGCTGGCCAGCAGGCGCTGATAGGCAGCCGGATAATCTTTTGGATGCAGGCCGACACGGTGCATGCCGGAGTCGAGCTTCAACCACACCGTGATTGGTTTGTTCAGCGCCGCCTGCTCGATGGCTTCGAGCTGCCACAGCGAATGCACCACGCACCAAAAATCATGCTCGACGATCAGCGCCAGCTCATCCGCCTCGAAGAAACCTTCGAGCAGCAGCACCGGCGCACGAATACCGGCAGCGCGCAGCTCGAGCGCCTCTTCGATACACGCCACGGCAAACCCGTCAGCCTCGGCTTCCAGCGCTTGAGCACAGCGCACAGCGCCATGGCCGTAGGCGTCAGCCTTGATCACCGCGAGCGCTTTGGCGCCGGTGACTTCGCGGGCAATTCGGTAATTGTGGCGCAGGGCTTGAAGGTCGATCAGGGCACGGGCAGGACGCATGGCGGCGGACTTCTAGGCAGTCATGGAAGAAAAACCGGCGCCGGCTGGCGGCGTTAACCGCCAACAGCGCCGGGAGAGGGATCTTTGTTACGACTTACGGCAGCGCAGCGACGATGGAGATCTCGACGAGGATGCTCGGCTTGGCCATTTTCGCTTCGACAGTGGCACGGGCCGGCGCGGCGCCCTTGGGCAGCCACTGATCCCACACCGAGTTCATCCCGGCAAAGTGCGCCTCGATGTCGTTCAGGTAGATCGTCGCCGAGAGCAGATGCTGTTTGTCGGTGCCGGCCAGATCGAGCAGGCGCTCGATATTGGCCAGTACGTCGCGGGTCTGCTGTTCAATCCCGGCTTCGAAGTCGTCGCCGACCTGCCCAGCCAGGTACACCGTACCGTTGTGGCTGACGATCTGACTCATGCGCTCATTGGTGAGCTGGCGCTGGATTGACATGTTTTGCGGACTCCTGGGTCTGGTTGCCGTAACGGGAAATATCGAGGCCTTCGGCACTGATCTGCGGTTTTTTCTTCGCCATCAGATCGGCCAGCAAACGCCCGGAACCGCACGCCATGGTCCAACCCAGGGTGCCGTGACCGGTGTTGAGGAACAGATTCTTGAACGGCGTGGCGCCAACGATCGGCGTGCCGTCCGGCGTGGTCGGCCGCAGACCGGTCCAGAAACTCGCCTCGGCCAGATTACCGCCCTGAGGATAAAGGTCGTTGACGATCATCTCCAGGGTTTCGCGCCGACGCGGGTTCAGCGACAGGTCAAAACCGGCAATCTCGGCCATGCCGCCGACGCGGATGCGGTTGTCGAACCGGGTTATTGCAACCTTGTAGGTCTCGTCGAGGATGGTCGAGGTCGGCGCCATGTCCGGGTTGGTGATTGGCACGGTCAGCGAGTAGCCCTTGAGCGGATACACCGGGGCCTTGATGCCCAGCGGCTTGAGCAGTTGCGGCGAGTAGCTGCCCAGCGCCAGCACGTAGCGATCGGCGGTTTCCAGCTTGCCGTCGATCCACACGCCGTTGATGCGATCACCGGCGTAGTCGAGCTTCTGAATATCCTGGCCGAAGCGGAATTCCACACCCAGCTTGCGCGCCATGTCGGCGAGACGAGTGGTGAAGATCTGGCAGTCGCCGGTCTGGTCGTTCGGCAAGCGCAGGGCGCCGGCAAGAATATCGGTGACGCCGGCCAGCGCCGGTTCGACGCGGGCAATGCCGGCGCGATCGAGGACTTCGAACGGCACGCCGGACTCTTTCAGCACGGCAATGTCTTTGGCGGCGTTATCCAGTTGCGCCTGGGTGCGGAACAACTGCGTGGTGCCGAGGCTGCGACCTTCGTAGGCAATGCCGGTTTCGGCGCGCAATTCGTCGAGGCAGTCGCGGCTGTACTCGGACAGTCGCACCATGCGCTCCTTGTTCACCGCATAACGGCTGGCGGTGCAGTTGCGCAGCATCTGCGCCATCCACAGGTATTGGTCGATGTCCGCGGTGGCCTTGATTGCCAGCGGTGCGTGGCGTTGCAGCAGCCATTTGATCGCCTTGAGCGGTACGCCCGGCGCGGCCCACGGCGAGGCGTAGCCCGGCGAGACCTGGCCGGCGTTGGCGAAACTGGTCTCCATGGCCGCGGCGGGCTGCCGGTCGACCACCACCACTTCAAACCCGGCACGGGCCAGATAGTAAGCACTGGCGGTACCGATGACGCCGCTACCCAAGACCATGACGCGCATTTTCAATCCCTCATCGCGGCTTTGTGCCGAGCTGTGTTGTTAGAGCAATGATGAGCGCAGTGTAAAAAAGAAATGCCAGTGCTTTTCACTATATAAGCGCCTATATTTGGCGACAATTCTCGGCAAAAACCCTTTTCACGGAGGCGCATCCCCTATGCGGACCAACACCCAGACGAAGCGCGAGCTGGACAAGATCGACCGCAACATCCTGCGGATCCTGCAGGCGGACGGGCGCATTTCGTTCACTGAACTCGGGGAAAAGGTCGGCCTCTCCACCACCCCCTGCACCGAGCGCGTGCGCCGTCTGGAGCGCGAAGGAATCATCATGGGTTACAACGCCCGGCTCAATCCGCAGCATTTGAAGGGTAGCCTGCTGGTGTTCGTCGAGATCAGCCTCGACTACAAATCCGGCGACACTTTCGAGGAGTTCCGACGCGCGGTGCTGAAATTACCCCACGTACTGGAATGTCATCTGGTGTCAGGGGATTTCGACTATCTGGTAAAGGCGCGGATTTCCGAGATGGCCTCGTACCGCAAACTGCTCGGCGACATTCTTTTGAAATTGCCGCATGTGCGCGAATCGAAGAGCTACATTGTCATGGAAGAAGTGAAAGAGAGCCTGTGCCTGCCGATTCCTGACTGAAGTTTGTGCCGCAGCCATCGCCAGCAGGCTGGCTCCCACAGGTTCCGTGGTGAACACAAATAATGTGCACACCTGCGAACTCTGTGGGAGCTAGCCCAGCTAGCCCAGCTAGCGATGCAGGCGACTCGGTTTATCGAGTCAAACCAACACCTGCCGATTCGCCGCCATGTACTCGAAAATCTGCTTCTCAACCCGCGGATGAATCAGCTCCGCCGGCCGCCGCTCATTCGGGCAAGGCAACGTTTTGGTCGTGCCAAACAACCGGCAGATCAACGGCCGTTCCTCATACACCGTGCAGCCATTCGGCCCCAGGTGTACGCAGTTCAGTTCTTGCATCGCCGCATCCTGCTCGGCGCGGGTCTTGCGCGGCAGTCGGGCCATTTCCTCGGGCGACGTGGTCACCGGCCCGCAGCAGTCGTGGCAGCCGGGTACGCACTCGAACGAGGGAATCTGCTGACGCAACGTGCGGATTTTCTGACTGTTGCAGCTCATCGAAACAGTGCCCGAGGGGAATGGACGGCAATTGTGCCGCAAAAGACCCGGGCCAGACACTGTAGGCCGACCGATGTTGCCGGTGCTCGGCCGTGCGGCTTATGCTCCGTCAAATTTTCTCGACACCGCCTCAGGATGACGCCCATGACCGCCCGCGCCCACACTTCCGCGAGCCAGCCCCACGCCGCCTCTTACTACGCCGCGAGCAGCCTGCCGCAGCCAGACCATCCGCGGCTGCAAGGTGAAATGCTGGCCGACGTCTGTGTGGTCGGTGGCGGGTTTTCCGGGTTGAACACTGCGCTGGAACTGGCTGAACGCGGCTTCAGCGTCGTCCTGCTGGAGGCGCACCGGATCGGCTGGGGCGCCAGCGGGCGCAACGGCGGGCAACTGATTCGCGGCGTGGGTCATGGCCTCGATCAATTCGCCAACGTCGTCGGCACCGACGGCGTGCGGGCGATGAAACTCATGGGCCTGGAAGCGGTGGAAATCGTTCGTCAGCGCGTCGAGCGTTTCCAGATCGGCTGCGATCTGACTTGGGGTTACTGCGACCTCGCCAACAAGCCTGCTGATCTGCAAGGTTTTGCCGAAGAGGCCGAAGAGCTGCGCAGTCTTGGCTACCGCTATGAAACCCGACTGTTGCAAGCCAACGAGATGCACGCGGTGGTCGGCTCAAAACGCTACGTCGGCGGTTTGATCGATATGGGGTCCGGGCATCTGCACCCCCTGAATCTGGCGCTCGGTGAAGCCGCAGCGGCGCAGCAAATGGGCGTGAAACTGTTCGAGCAGTCGGCGGTAATCCGCATCGATTATGGCGCCGAAGTGAAGGTTCACACGGCGCAAGGGTCGGTGCGGGCGAAGACCCTGGTGCTTGGCTGCAATGCCTACCTGAATGATCTGAACCCGCAACTGAGCGGCAAAGTCCTGCCGGCCGGCAGCTACATCATCGCCACCGAGCCGTTGAGCGAAGCTCAGGCCCACGACCTGCTGCCGCAGAACATGGCGGTCTGCGACCAGCGTGTCGCGCTGGATTATTACCGACTGTCGGCGGATCGACGCCTGCTGTTCGGCGGCGCCTGCCATTACTCGGGACGCGATCCGAAAGACATCGCCGCGTATATGCAGCCGAAGATGCTTGAGGTGTTCCCGCAACTCGCTGGGGTGAAGATCGATTATCAGTGGGGCGGGATGATCGGCATCGGCGCCAACCGCTTGCCGCAGATTGGCCGGCTCGCCGATCAGCCGAATGTGTATTACGCCCACGCCTATTCCGGGCACGGCGTGAATGCCACACACCTGGCGGGCAAGCTGCTGGCCGAGGCGATCAGTGGCCAGCAGGGTGGGGGTTTTGATCTGTTTGCCAAAGTGCCGCACATCACCTTCCCGGGCGGCAAGCATTTGCGTTCGCCGCTGCTGGCGTTGGGGATGTTGTGGCATCGGCTCAAAGAATTGGTCTGATATAACCCGGCGACTTGGAGATCGTTCCCACGCAGAGCGTGGGAACGATCAGTGACGGACGATACAGAGGTCAGATCCGCCAGAACGGCTTCAACCCCTCCTCCAAAGCCTGTTCACGGGTCAGGCCGACGTCCTTGAGCTGATCGGTCGTCAGCGTCAGCAACGCCTTGCGCGTGTGCAGACGGTGCCACAACAGACCCCAGCGACTCAGCCCGGACGGTGCATTGCGCAGTTCATTGCGCGCCCGCTCCTTCTGCCCTGCCGCCAGTTCCTGACTGTGTAACGTCAGCCGCACATCGCTCAAGCCGTTCATTTTTTGTCGCTCCTGTTTACTTGGGTAGCCAGAGATTCCATGATGCGCGGGCGAGCAAAACCATTACAGACGCAAAGAACCTGTATTAACTCCATACAGATTTGCTGATCTGCCGACTGAATGATCAATTTTTGCCGCATCTGTACTGGTTTTTGCTCAACTGCACCGAGGCCGCCATGACTCTGTATGTAAACCTCGCCGAGTTGCTCGGCACCCGCATCGAACAGGGTTTCTATCGGCCCGGCGATCGCTTGCCCTCGGTGCGCGCCTTGAGCGTCGAGCACGGGGTGAGCCTGAGCACGGTGCAACAGGCCTATCGCATGCTCGAGGACAGCGGCCTCGCCACGCCGAAACCCAAGTCAGGATACTTTGTCCCGGTCGGCCGCGAGCTACCGGAGCTGCCCGCCGTGGGCCGCCCGGCGCAACGTCCGGTGGAGATTTCGCAATGGGATCAGGTGCTGGAACTGATCCGCGCGGTGCCGCGCAAAGACGTCGTGCAATTGGGTCGCGGCATGCCCGATGTTGGCTCGCCGACGATGAAACCGCTGCTGCGCGGCCTCGCACGGATCTACCGCCGACAGGACATGCCCGGTCTGTATTACGACAACATCCACGGCAACCTCGAACTGCGTGAACAAATTGCGCGGCTGATGCTCGATTCCGGCTGCCAGTTGAGCGCCGGCGATCTGGTGATCACCACCGGTTGCCACGAGGCGCTGTCCACGAGCATTCATGCGATCTGCGAGCCGGGCGACATCGTCGCGGTGGATTCGCCGAGCTTCCACGGCGCCATGCAAACGCTTAAAGGCCTGGGCATGAAAGCCCTGGAGATTCCCACTGACCCGCTCACCGGCATCAGCCTCGACGCGCTGGAACTGGCGCTGGAACAGTGGCCGATCAAAGCCATTCAACTGACGCCCAACTGCAATAACCCGCTCGGCTACGTCATGCCCGAGTCACGCAAACGGGCATTGTTGACGCTGGCGCAGCGCTTTGACGTGGCCATCATTGAAGACGATGTGTACGGCGAACTGGCGTATTCCTACCCGCGTCCGCGCACGATCAAATCCTTCGACGAGGATGGCCGTGTATTGCTGTGCAGTTCGTTTTCCAAGACCCTGGCGCCGGGGCTGCGCATTGGCTGGGTCGCCCCCGGGCGCTATCTGGAGCGGGTGCTGCACATGAAATACATCAGCACCGGCTCGACCGCGCCGCAACCGCAGATTGCCATCGCCGAATTTCTCAAGGCCGGCCACTTCGAGCCGCACTTGCGGCGCATGCGCATGCAGTACCAGCGCAATCGCGATGCGATGATCGACTGGGTCACGCGCTATTTTCCCGTCGGCACCCGCGCCAGCCGCCCGCAGGGCAGCTTCATGCTCTGGGTCGAGTTGCCGGAAGGCTTCGACACGCTGAAACTGAATCGCGCGCTGCACGATCAGGGCGTACAGATTGCCGTCGGCAGCATCTTTTCCGCCTCAGGCAAATACCGTAATTGCCTGCGGATGAACTACGCTGCCAAACCAACGGCACAGATCGAAGAAGCGGTGCGCAGGGTCGGGGCGACAGCGATCAAACTGCTGACCGAGTCGGACTAATCGATCTGAAACGCTCCGTTGCCCTCGAAACGCCTCAGGTCGGCAACCCGGCTTGAGGCATCTTCCACCTGGGCATCGATCTCGAACTCCACTTGCAAATAACGTCCCTGCGCCACAGCCGCGCCATTCCAGGGCACGACACGTGCGCCCGGCGATAACAGGTTCGCTTCAAGGGGCCGCCCGCTTTCCAGACGCCACTGCACCGCCACACCATCGAGGCGTGCCGCGACGATGCGCACTTGCAACGTGCCAGCCTCCCAGCGATAGCGCCGAGAGTCTGCCGCCGGCGCGACAAACGACCACTTGATCGGGCGAGCTTGCGGGCAATGAACACGCAAATGCACGTTGCGCAGGCCAAATCCCGCGCCCTGCACTGAAGCAGAACGCAAGAGTTCGGAGCGGGTGATTGCGCCGTAATCCACGGTCGCCGGCGATAGATCCACCTCACACGTATCGTTCGCCGATGCCGAGGCACAGGCGAGACAGGCCGCAAGTACGGCAATAATCCGGGGCTTCATGGCAGGCACTCGGTCAGGACAGATTTGAAGGGCGACAGATCGCCTCAACGGTTTCAATTTGCGTAGCCTCACCGGGCGATTCACTCAGGGGGAAATGCAAAACGCAGTGGCTGCTGTCGGATAACTTCACGCGCAACACCTGCCCTGGTTGGATATCCGGCAAAAAAATCGCCCCGGCGTCCATCACGGACGTCAGGTACTCACCCTGCGCATCCAGTACGCTCAAGCCTCTGGGCAACCATTGGCGATCCTGCGACCGCGCCTTGAGCAACAGACGCCGGACGGTAACCAGGGAAAAGTCCAGGTGCTGCACCGAACCCCGGCCGGCGGTCACCTCCTGCACCCCGTTGAGAACTTCGACATTACGCGGCAGCCCCAGTGGATCGACTTCAAGCCGTGCCAAAGAATAGGCTGGCAGGTTCGCCGCCACTGCGCGCCCCGCGCCATCCGTCCAGACGGGGCCTTGGGGCGTTTGCAGCCGCACTCCGGAACGCTCACCCGCCTTCAACACCCCCACCGTGTCACGTAGCGCATAGGGTGACAGCGTGACGCCATCGCGGTGCAGCAACACGCCGCCGCGCAAGCCCAGATCGTATTCCGTCGCACCGGCGCGCTGTCCGAGCCCCACATCCAGGCTGGTATAGCGCGGCAAGGCATTGATCCGGCCAGCCACCGCAGCCGATGCGTTATCGCGGTGTTCGGCATTGACGGTGTAGGCCAGGGTTTCGCTGACCGCAGCGCTCACGGCCAGCCCTTGGCGCACGCCTGAGCGCTCGTCACTGCGCACGTACCCGCGCAACCGGCCTTGCCCGCCCAGCGGAACGCCCAGGGTCAGGTAAGCCGCGCGGCCCTGACGATATTCCTCGTCACCACCGACGCCTCGCTCCACGCTCAGTGACAAGCTGACGCGCTGCGGCAGCGTCAGTGACCATGACAACCCCAACTGCGACACCGGTGCTTCGCCCATACTCGAATAACGCGACCAGCTTGCGCCAAAGGCCCCCCAGTCATCGGTGGCGCCATTGAGCGAAAACACCCAGTGATCGCGTTTGCGCGACTCGGCCTGATGCCGCCGCTGATTCCAGCCGGTATCTGACAAGGCGCGAAAGTCCCGGCTCTGGCGCACTGCGACCAGACTTGCCGAGAGATTGGCTGCCAAAGGCGCGCTGAACGTCAGCTGCAATTGATCACCAGCAAGACCCGCCGCGCGCTGTTCCGACACCACTTGGCGCAGCCCCAGCGTGATCGGCCCCGACCACTGTTGTTGCAGCCCCCAACCGGCGGAAAGGTAAGCGTCGCCCGCGAGCGCACCGGCGGTTGCACGCAGGCCTCGGCGCATTTCCCAGTCTTTGCTGAACGCCGCGAATGTCGGCGCCTCACGGTTATCCGCTGACAGACGGCGGACCCGGCCCAGCGCCAGATTGAAACCCTCGGGGGCGTCAGACTGCGCCGCTTGCAGACTCGCCGCCGGCACCCGAAAACGTCGCTCCTGACCATCCTGCTCATGCACCGCTACCTCCAGATCGAGCTGATTGCTCAACAACGGCAGCGCGCGCAAGGTAAAAGGCCCGCCTGGCACCATCGTCGTATAGATCACCACGCCGTTCTGGCGGACCTCGATACGGGACGGTGAGTAAGCAACCCCGTCCACTTGGCCACGGGCGCCGTTGCGGGCGGCATCGAGTCGGGCGAAGGCTGCTTCAGGAAAAACCTGTACGCCCGTGAACGACTCACCGGCAAACAGCGACGATGCCAGGTTGAGCTGACCGATCTGAAGGCTGGCCTCGTGATCTTCCAGCGTGTGCATCGCATAGGCATAGAGGTGCTCGAACCGTGAGCTGTCGGGCAATGCCGTGAATGACTGGCGACTGCGTAGCACCCAGTCGCCGGCATTCAAGCCCGCTTCCGAACTCAGGCTGCGATAGTTGCTGGTCTGCCCGTCGAATTGACTTCCGGCCATTAGCAAATCGTAATTCAACACACCGGCCACGCCGCCATTGGCAAAGCTGCGCTGCGACGGCTCGGGCTCAGCGAGCGTATCGGTAGGCACCAGTAACCGGACCTGCTGACTGCCGGGGTTCAACTGCACGACGGCTGCGGGGAAACCCTGTGCGGCAGTCACACACGACCCTGACGCCAGCGGCGCAGACGCGGGCAGACGCACTCCGGCAGCCGTTAACCATTGCTTCCCCAGACACAACTCGCCCACATCGTTGAACGTCATTTGCACACGGCCCTTTGGCTGTCCGTTGACTTCAAGCACGACGGCATGCACACCCTGAGTAAAACGCGCAGCATCACGAAAATACTCCGCCAGGGCCGGATCGACTCCGCGATCCCTGAGCACTTCAACGTCGAACGTCACCGGTTCTGCCGCCATCGCCACGCGCCACCCGCAGCCACCCAGCGCCAGCAATGATCCGGCGATGCACATCCAGTTCAACGTGTCACCGGGGCAATATGATCGTCGACAGCAAAACCGTAAGTGGTCGCCGGGAATATCCGCACCGACGACACCTGTGCCAACGAACTCAAAGGCAAATCGAGTTGCAGTCTCTCGCCCGGCAGAATATAGGTGCGTGGCAGTTCGACCGGGCTTGAGCCGGGCAACGGTGTAACCGCTTTGCCGAGTCGAACCACGTAGGGACTGGGATTGTGAACGTGCAAGCCGTCACGCGTGACGGTCCAGACGAGGCGTTTCCACGGCTCACGCTCGACGGGCAATCCGGCCGGACGCAGGATCACCGGCAGGTTTTGCCGCACGCCGAGGCTGACACGCGCCCCACCTGCGGCTGCAACCGGGTTGATGCCTTCGAAAATCACCCGTTTCAAACGTTCGGTCTGCAAGGGCTGAGCGCTCTGCAGAAGGAACCGTACCTGCTGAACCTGGCCAGCCTCGACACGTGCAACAGGAGGAGTGAAAACCAGAAGGACCTCATCGTCCGATTCAGTGTTTTCGACGGTGGTGTACAGAAGTGCCGGATGAGCATCGGTGTTGCGGACGTTCATGACGGCTTCGCCGAGGCTCTGCTCGACGACCAGTACCGGCGTTTGCGGAACCATGCCGGCGCCTTGCGCAAGCGACATCGACAGACCGGCGAACAACCACAGGGAGACCTGCATCAAAGCAGGTTGGAATGAAAGGGGCATCGGTAAATACCGGAAAATTCCAGGCCACGGTTCCGGCGCTGCCGGCGTGTTCCTGTCGGAAGGAAAAGCCCGGCGCCCTGGTGGCCGCCGGGCTCGGCGGTCAGAGGTAGAACATGTCGAAGGTCACCGAGCCGTCGAGCGGGATCTCGTTGGCGATCGGCAAGTTGTTACTCGCGCCAATGATTGGCAGCAAGCTCATCGGAAAGCCGTGATGCCGAGCGGCAACAGGCCCCGTTGCGGCATTGATACCCCAGGAATACAGCGCAGGGGCATTGCTCACCAGCGAACTGGCAGGTACACGCCACGCTGGCGCTGCGAGAGTGCGGGTCAGCAGTGCGCGCCCTGTTCCGTCGGTCTCCGGCGTGCCATGACGTAAAGCGAATCCGCCAATCCGGGTGCCATTGATTGCGCCAAGCCCGAAGAACAGCACCGGATCGGTTTGACCGGTGCCATCGCTGATACCCGGCAATTTGGTCGCTGCACGGTTATCGCGAACCGACACTTCGACCGGGGCTGGAGCGTCGCAATTGATGTGCAGCGAGATGTCCCGCTCCGGCAGCAGAGTTTGCGTGGTTGGGTTAAGCGTGGCCGCGGAAATCTTGCGCAGGTCTACCGTGCCGCCCCCGGCAAAGGCCGGTATGCAAGAGGTCGGGATAATGGTGCCGATGACGTTCAGGTCAACGCTCTCCGCCATAGCCAGCGAGGGTAGCAAGGCGGCAGCGAGAACGACGAGCCGGTGGTTGTTTTTCATAAGCCGTATCTTCCATGTCATTAACAAAAAGCTTCCTACTGACTTCTCACGTAAGTAAGCAGGCGGATAATTGCGGCTTTTGGAGGACAAATCTGTAGGAAAAACCTTCGCTTGAATGGGGAAAAATCGACCTGACTCATAGGCGATTGATGCTGAGAAACTATTTCCTACTTCTTGATGACAAAACATTGCGCGCTGCTGCCTTGCAGCGCCCACTGATCGGAATTCAAGGCAGCGATGCCCATGCCATACTTCACCCTCCGTCACGACCCGAGACCGCCACGTGATTCCAGGACAGAAACTGATCGCTGCAGCGCTACTCGCTTTGCTCTTGAATGGCTGTGCCACGCTCGATGTGCCGCGCGAGCCGAGCCAGGCCTTACCGGCGGCGGACTCGGCTTTCGGCCGTTCGATTCAGGCTCAGGCCGCGCCCTACCAGGGGCAATCGGGGTTTCGCCTGTTGTCTGACAGCGGTGAAGCGTTTACCGCCCGCGCCGAGCTGATTCGCAACGCCCAGACCAGCCTCGACTTGCAGTACTACATCGTCCACGACGGCATCAGCACACGCATGCTGGTGGAGGAAGTGCTCAAGGCCGCCGACAGGGGCGTGCGCGTGCGCATTCTGCTCGACGACACCACCAGCGACGGGCTCGATCAGATCATCGCCACGCTGGCGGCGCATCCGCAGATCCAGATTCGCTTGTTCAACCCTTTGCATCTGGGCCGCAGCACCGGCGTCACGCGTGCGGCGGGACGGCTGTTCAACCTGTCCGTGCAACACCGGCGCATGCACAACAAGTTATGGCTGGCGGACAACAGCGCGGCCATTGTCGGCGGGCGCAACTTGGGCGATGAGTATTTCGATGCCGAACCCAACCTGAATTTTACTGACATCGACATGCTCAGCATCGGACCGGTTGCCGAGCAGCTCGGACACAGCTTCGATCAGTACTGGAACAGCGCGCTGAGCAAACCGATCGAGGAATTTCTCTCCACCAGACCGAGCGCCGCGGACCTGCAGAACACCCGCACGCGCCTGGAAGAATCGCTGGAAGAAACGCGCAAACAGAATCACGCGCTGTATCAACAGTTGATGAAGTTCAAGACCGACCCGCGCATGGACATCTGGCGCAAAGAGCTGATCTGGGCGTGGAATCAGGCGTTGTGGGATGCACCGAGCAAGGTGCTGTCCAAGGGCGAGCCTGATCCGCACCTGCTGCTGACCACGCAGCTGGCGCCGGAACTGACCGGAGTGAGCAAAGAGCTGATCATGATTTCGGCGTATTTCGTGCCGGGTCAACCGGGGCTGGTCTACCTGACCGGACGCGCCGACGCCGGGGTTTCGGTGAATCTGCTGACCAATTCGCTGGAGGCTACCGATGTCCCGGCAGTGCATGGCGGCTATGCGCCGTATCGCAAAGCCTTGCTGGAGCACGGCGTGAAACTGTATGAACTGCGGCGCCAGCCCGGGGATAACTACGGCAGTGGCCCGCGGCTGTTCTACAGCAAGTCGTATCGCGGCTCGGATTCCAGCCTGCACAGCAAGGCGATGATCTTTGATCGACGCAAATCGTTTATCGGCTCGTTCAACTTCGACCCGCGCTCAGTGCTATGGAACACCGAAGTCGGCGTACTGGTCGACAGCCCGGAACTGGCCGAGCATGTGCGCGTACTGGCGCTGCAAGGCATGGCGCCGAACCTGAGTTACCAGGCGAAACTGGAAAACGGCAAGGTCGTCTGGGTCACCGAGGACAACGGCCAGATGCACACGCTGACCAAGGAACCGGGAAGTTGGTGGCGGCGCTTCAATTCGTGGTTCAGCACCAGCGTGGGCCTTGAGCGCATGCTTTGATCCCGGCTCCCACAAGGGATGTGCTCAGGCAGCTTCTGCCGTTGTGCCAAACGCGCCTTGGCGCATCAGCAACAACACCAGACCAAACGCCCCCGCCGCCATCAACAGCGGCAACGCATGCCCATTGATCCACTGACTGCCCGCCCCCGCGGCCAGCGGCCCGACAAGGCAACCGATCCCCCAAAGCTGCGCGATGTGCGCGTTGGCGCGCACCAGCGCATCGTCGCGATAACGCTCGCCGATCAGAATCAGTGACAACGTGAACAGCCCGCCAGCACTGGCACCGAACAGTACCCACAACGGCCAGATCAGCAGCGTGTCGAGCAGCAGCGGAATCGCCAGACTCGAGAGCATCAACACCACAGCACAGCCGGCGAACAATGTGCGCCGCGACAGATAATCGGCCAAGGCGCCAATCGGCAATTGCAACAGCGCATCGCCGACTACCACGGTGCTGACCATGGCCAAGGCAATTTCCGCAGTGAAACCCTGTTGCAGGCAATACACCGGCAGCAACGTCAGGATCATTGCCTCGAACGCGGCGAACAACGACACCGCCCAGGCGATCGCCGGCAGCTCGCGGGCGAAGCCCCACAGGTCGACGAAGGTCACGCTGCTCGCTTCACTGCTGGGCGCCCCACTGCGCCCGAGCAACAACAACGGCGATACGCTCAGCAAGCCAACACCGACCCAGAAACCATAGTCATGCTCGGTGCCGAGCGCACCCAACAGCAACGGCCCCGACAGTTGGCTCAGCGCATAACTGCTGCCATACAACGCGACCAGGCGCCCGCGCCACTGCTCGACCACCAGTTGATTGATCCAGCTTTCGCCGAGGATGAACACGATGGTCAGAATCACCCCGATCAGCAGGCGCAGCAGCAGCCAGACAGGATAACTCGGCAGCAACGCCAGCAGGCCGATCGACAAGGCTCCGGCCCACAGGCACAAGCGCATCAGATTCGCCGTGCCGAAATACGCGGCGAGATGGCTGGAAACCTTCGCCCCCAACAACACCCCGACCGCCGGCATCGCCGCCATCACGCCGATGGCGAAAGCGCCGTAGCCCCACCCTTCAAGACGCAGCGACACCAACGGCATGCTCACGCCCAGGGCCAGGCCGACACTCAAGACAGACGCCAACACGGCGAAATACGTCGCCCACCGCATGTTCCACGCTCCTGTGGATAGTTTTCATAGACACCGCACAAAACCAATGTGGGAGCGAGCCTGCTCGCGAATCGGTTTCACATTCAGCATGTACGCTGACTGATACACCGCTTTCGCGAGCAGGCTCGCTCCC